>JABJMC010000033.1 GCA_018659585.1 Candidatus Peregrinibacteria bacterium | reverse complement strand
GCTTGGTCTTTTGCGTTAGCAAAAGCAGCCGCGCGAGGATGCAGATAGCGACCGTCGCCGGAACGGTCGACTATCGATACCGAAACAAAGCCGTTCCTTGGTTTTTCAACGCTTTCTATTTAAAACTCATGTCGCCCCTCCATCGCTCGCATCAGAGTAAGATCATCCGCGTATTCAATATCCGCGCCGCTTGGTAGTCCCCGCGCGATTCTAGTTGTTCGCACTCCCAGTGGCTTTAGTAATCCCGACAAATAACTGGCTGTCGCCTCCCCTTCCATCGTTGGATTAGTAGCCAAAATCACCTCTTCAATTGCTGGGCCACCATTTGGCTCTTTTGCACGCGCCATTAATTCTGCAATCTTTAAATCATCCGGCCCAATCCCGTCAATTGGAGAAAGAGAACCATGCAAAACATGATAAAGCCCCTTATAAGTTCCGGTTTTTTCCAAAGCAATTAAGTCGGCAGGGTGTTCTACCACGCAAATCACATTATGCTCTCGGTACTGATCATCACAAATCGCACACGGACTTTGCATAGTTAAATGCCAACACTTTCGGCACAACATTGTTGAAATTTTCAAATTTTTAATCGCTCCCGACAAAGAATCACTCATGTTTTCCGGTGATTGCAATAAATGCATGGCTAATCGTTGCGCTGTTTTAGGCCCAATTCCTGGTAAACGAGTGAACGCTTGAATTAAATCTTGTACTGGTTTTGGAATTGAATTCGCCATAAATTAAATCTGTTAAACCTTGCCAATTAAACGCAAAAATTCAGTTCGAGTATTTAGATTTTTCTTAAATAAACCACGCACCGTAGAAGTAACCATCATTGAGTTTTGCTTTTCCACTCCACGCGCCATCATGCACAAATGCTTTGCCTCTAGAACCACGCCCACTCCTTTTGGTTTGAGTAATTCCATCAAACTATTAGCTACTTGCGAGGTTAATCTCTCCTGGTTTTGAAGTCTTCGCGCAAAAATTTCTAAAATCCTCGGCATCTTGGAAACTCCAATAATTTTGTCATTTGGAATGTATCCAATATGGGCTTTCCCAAAAAACGGGATCATGTGATGTTCACAAAATGAATAAAACTCAATATCCCGCGCAATCACCATTTCGTCATAACCTTCATTGTCAAAAACCGTCACTACTTCCGCCGGGTTTTTATTATAACCAGAAAACAATTTTTCATAAGATTTGGCTACCCTTTTTGGTGTATCAATTAAGCCTTCACGCGTTGGGTCTTCTCCAATCGCTTGTAAGACAGCCTCAATATGTTTTTCGATTTCTGATGAGTTCATAGGGTTGAAACTTCTGGAAAATATACTGACGACTGCAATCTTACCATTTTGGCTGCAATTTGTTCAGAGCTCTTCAACGTATCGTTAGTTGATACGCCTTCATCACTCTTTTCAAATTTCGCACAAAATAGGTAAGATTTCGTTACGACACCATATTTTTCAGAAGTTTCATTAAAGTTTGCCAGCCTAATTACGTTTCGTCCACCAATTCTTAAGCGGCGGTAAGGAAAAAGTTGAAAGTAAATAACCAAAAGTCGGCACAAAAGCACCCAACCACGCTTTTTCTAAATCTACAACCCACATAAACAAAAACGCCAACACATAAGTGAAAGTTAAAATCATCACTCGTCTAAAAAAACTAGTTTCCCAAGCTTTATCTGCTTCTACCCGATGATTTCGCTCCTCTAACGCCGCAATTCTTTTTTCAAGATTCATTTATTAAACTTAAAAAGTAAGAGTGAATAAGTATATCATCAGTTAATTCTGGGTGAAAGGTTGTTACTAATAAATTGCCTTCCTGCGCCATTACAATTTCGTCCTCATGCTGCGCCAAAATTTTAACACCTGGCCCGATTTTCACAATCTTTGGGGCCCGAATAAAAACTGCTGGTACTAGAGTTTGTCCGTCTAAATTAACCTGTAAATTTGTTTCAAAACTATCCAGCTGCCGACCATAAGCATTCCTTTCTACTGTAATGTTCATCAAGTTCCAGTTATCCGCGGTTTCTGCTCCTACTAAATTTTTTGCTATTAAAATCGCACCAGCACAAGTTCCCCACACCGCCATGCCTTCTTGGGTTCGTTTTTTAATAGCCTTATCAACACCATACATTTTAGCGAGTTTCCCAATGGTTGTACTTTCTCCTCCAGGCACAATTAACCCATCCAAAACAGCAATCTCATCCGGAGTTTTGGCAGAAACAATTGTAAAATTTTGACCCGCTGCTTTTTGCAACGCCTCTAAATGTTCAATGCAATCTCCTTGAATAGTTAAAACGCCAACTTTTTTCATCGCGTCGCACTATAACACGAAATCGCCGCTATGGTGAGCCGGCGAAGGAGGAAAGATTCGTGTTTGGAGGGATAAGCCCAGAAAGGGGGGAATGCTACAGAGAGGGGGTTTTGGCTTTAGCGCGTGGTTTAGCGATCTTTCGTGGTGATCGCGCTGTTTTCTTTTGTGGCAAACAAATTGGATTAATTAAGGCGCCCACGCCAGCGCCCGCCACGTTTTCGATAGTTGGGATTGAAACAGAAACTACTTTTCCGTAATTAGCAAAAATCTTAATTTGATCGGCTCGTAAACTCATATAAGCTCGTTCAGACATAATCACAAATTTTTCGCCATCTTTGTTTCGTAATTGAATAATATTGCCCGCAAAATTATGCATTTGTTCTCTAGAAATACTAATTATTTCTCGTTCAGTTTCTTTTAAGCGATCTAATACCATGTTGCGACTTTGACTATTAGAAATTGCCTCATCACAAATAACTGCAAAATCTTTACATACAGACATTAATAAATTTGTATGATAAATCGGAGCTCCGCTTGAATCACACGCCTGCAAAATTATAACTTTGTAATCTAAATATTGAGAAAACCTTCCAATAGCCTCTAGAGTTGTTCGAGGAGACAAATTAGCATAAGCCGTATGGTTAATACGATCTAGCACTAAACTTCCCATTCCTTCCAAAAATTCACCATCACTTTCTAAAGGGCTTAAATCATAAATATTTTCAAAATGAAAATCATACTTTGAAGATAAATGACTTAAAACATCACGACGACGTTCTAAACGACGATTTTCGGCCATCATTGGATAAAGCAAAGCCGAGCCTTTGTGTTGATAATGAAAAGTAACCCAGGTAGGGAAAACTGCATCTGGAGTATGCGGAGCCTCAGAATCATTAATCAAAACAACCTGCACGCCATATTCTCGTAACGTGGTCACAACATCATCAAATTCTTCCAAAGCCTTTTTTTGAGCTTCTTCAACATCCATGCCAATAAAAGCATTTGATTCAGATGTTTGGTTATTGAGCTCAAATTGACTTGGCCTAATCATTAAGACGTCTGAGACCGGGAATAGCGGCGCTAATTCTGAAGGGAGGGGGGATTGTTTAATCATAGTAAAAACTATTATTAACTTGGTTATGCATAATAGTCTTACTGACAAGATTTTCAATCCTAAAAGGAATATTTGGGTAGCAAGGAGTTATTTTAAACCTGTAAATTCAAATTAAAAACTGACGACAAAAATTGTTGGCACCAACTATAATACTATTGACTTTTTCAGGGGAAGTTGTACAATAATTTCCTTGCCTTTATTTTTACCAATGGGAGGAGATAAACCAAAAAACTCAGACGAAGAAGGTGTAGTCGAAGTAAGTGTCGACGATATTACGATTCTGCCTTTAAGGGAAATGCCGCGTAGTTTAGTTCATCTTCCAAGGAGGTTTGCAGGAATTACCGAGGCTGAGAGAGAATTTGCAGCAAGTATTATAAGTGGAACGGTACGAGCTTGTAGAATTCAATTAACAGGTCGTGAACGCATGGGGACTCCTCATGAAATAATAGACGTTATTAGTGAAGAAAATCACGCTCAAGCTGAGTTTTATCGAAAAGAAGAACTTCGTCGGCAAGAAGTTATAGCTAACCCCACCATTGTCAGAGAAAAGATTCAAGCTGGTGGCCGATTTATGGGTTATGGAGGTGATCGTCGTGGTCGACAAGTAGTTTGGCGACATGAAGACTTAGAGCTCGTCACCTTGCATTTAAATGACATCCCAGAAGGCTCTCCCGAGAGTCGAGATCAGGATCCCAGCATTGTTATCATTGATTCGGGGTTAGAGCTAAATATTTTCGCGGAGTTATTCAGAAGACAATTAGCATTACCAGAAGATGAGCGGGACACGACCGAAGTTTTATGGGAAAAAGCTAGAATTATGACTAAAAGAATATCTCTTACAAATTTAGCTTATGTTCAAGCTATTCAAGATTCTGCCATAAAAGGGCCTCAGCCTGATCGGAAAATAGATGTTTGTTTAATGAGTGAGGTGATAGAAGGAGATGAAGAATTTCAAAGAGTTTTTAAGGGTCTAGAAGGAATGTTAAGAAAAGAAAGCCCAAATTATAACCCTGTTTTTGCTCAAAAAGTATGGGAGTGTGTTCCGGATTTTATTAAAAAGAAAGTAGGCGGCCCTTCCAAGAATCTAGAATTTTATGATGATATAACTAATTCAGAAAATAACACGGATCGTGCAGATAAAGCTTTTTATATTTTACGATATGCGGCCCATGAAGCCGCCGCAATTTTAACCGTTTTCCGAGGAGGCATTAAAATTGGTAGTAAAACGCAGGAAGCAAGTCTTCCAGGGGAAGATAAGTACGATGAATTAGCTCAATATACATTAGAAAATCATGGCCCAGAGTTAGGGTTAGATCCAGAGCCAGTTTTGCGTTTTGAACGATTAGATGCCAATGAGTTAAAAACTAGAGGCAGTGCTGTTTATCGAGTTGGGGGTTACACCCATGATCCTCCAGAGGGAGCCAGAAGCTTATTAACCACTGATGAATTTTGGGGAGGAGCTGTTAAGGCCTTCCAACATATTCACCGCACTTGGGATATTTACGATAATTTTTTGGAAAGAATTGGGCAAGAGCCGCGTCTTACCCCACAAGGGCTAGAGGAAATACACCAACGTGAAGTTATTCGCATTATGTGTGAAGTTGTAAAAGTTTTTGAGAAAATCCCCGCTTTAGAATATTTATTCAAAAGAACCGGAGCTCTGGAATTTGCTGATAAATTTTTAAACGAAAAGGACACAGAAGGATTATTAGATCAAATGGCTCCAGCCGAAAGTGAACCTATAATTCCTTTCACTTGTAAAAGACGTCCTGATGAGTCAGATGAAAGGTTTTTTATACGATATATTTCTCGTCTTTTAGGAGGAGTGAAGGGCCCAATTACCGCTTTAAATCAAGTCGAAGGAGAAGAAGAGCAGCCCTTAAATGAAGGGAGTGAATATCTTTATAGAATGTTACATGACATTAGTACTCAGTTATACGAAAAAGTAGGTGGAGACCCCAAAGATTTAAGCTTTGCTGATGACCACTGGAGAAAGACTAGTTACTTGGCGGTGCTTGAGGATGCCGCACGAGAGGGACTAATCCGCCAAGAGCAATTAGACGTTATTTTAAGGCAACCAACAGTCCCTGGGTTATATCCATATTGGAAAACCCCTTATGTTTCTTGGTGTCGACAAGCTTTTGGAGCTGGTCCAGCCCGGATTGATTGGGAAGAAAAAATTAGGGATTTAGAGGAACCTCCCGAATCTTCTCCGTATTCTTGAGCATCATAAAAATAGCCAACATTGTTTTGGCAAAATAAGAGTTTTCTATCAAGATTCCAAGTGGATTTTCACCTTTGCAGTACATAAATTGTACTTTGTTTTCGTAGATTACAATTGTTGCTTCCATTTCATATTCATCTTTCTTTTCCACATAGCCAATCCAATCATAAAGATCCCCCGCATCTTCTAAATAGTCTTTAGCAGTATCAGACTTAGTAACAATCATTTGGCATTTTGATTTCATTTTTTTTCGTCGTGGGACATAAACATTGCGAATGTAATTATTAATTTCGGGGTGAAAACTATGCGAAGAAATAAAATAAATCGGCACATCATGCTTAAGCACTAAATGAACCATTTTACAGAGGCCATCTATGCCTTCAAAATAGGAAATTTTGGATTGCGGCAAAAACTGACTAACAATGTTTTGAAACTCGGGAAGAAGGTCATTTAATTCCTGAATACGGTGATTTAAGCCTGCTTTGCGTCGCTCTAAAAGCTCTCTAATTTCAGTTGGTTGAATCGGTGAAAAAATATTAGATTTACCCTTCAAAATTTTATCAGAAAAGCCTTTTTGAGCTAATGCTTCCAAGTGAAAAGCCGTAGTTGAACGTGGTAAATTAACTTTCTTGGCAACAATGCTTGCCGGCTGTGGGCCTAATTCAAGAAGAGCCAAGTAAACAGAGGCCTCTTTCGGAGAAAGATTAAGATCTTTTAAGAAGTCGCCAATTTTTCCCATAAGGTAAAGCTTTTTTAAATTAGCTCTATTCTACCATCCTCTGTCCGCATATTTAACATCAAGTTCAGAAATTTCTAAACTATCCATTGCGTCGCCAAGATTTTCTGACACTTTAGCAATTACGGCTGGGTCATCGTAATGAAGAGTAGCTTCAACTATAGCTCGAGCTCGCTTGGCTGGATCACTGGATTTAAAAATTCCAGATCCCACAAAAACACCATCACAACCAAGTTGCATCATAAGAGCGGCGTCAGCGGGGGTAGCTAAGCCACCAGCCGCAAAATTAACAACTGGCAAACGACCAGCTTTCCCAATTTGTTTAACCAACTCAAGGGGAACGCGCATTTCTTTAGCAGCTTTTTTAAGTTGAGCTTCATTCATTTTGGCAAGAGCCTTAATACCATCATCAATTACACGCCAGTGACGAACCGCTTCAATAACATTGCCAGTACCAGCTTCGCCTTTAGTACGAATCATGGCGGCGCCCTCGTGAACTCGGCGTAGAGCCTCGCCTAGGTTTGTGGCGCCGCACACGAACGGCACTTTAAAATTACTCTTATCAACGTGTAAATCCGGATCAGCTGGGGTCAAAACTTCGCTTTCATCAATGTAATCTACTCCTAAAGATTCCAAAACTTGCGCTTCTACAAAATGACCAATTCGAATTTTTGCCATCACCGGAATAGAAACAACTTTCATAATGCCCCTAATCATTTTTGGGTCTGACATGCGAGCCACTCCACCATCTTTTCGGATATCAGAAGGTACGCGTTCTAAAGCCATTACGGCCACAGCTCCAGCTTTTTCTGCAAGTAATGCTTGCTCTGGGTTAACCACATCCATAATCACTCCCCCTTTTAACATTTGGGCGAGCCCTTTTTTTAATTTGGGGGTGTTTTGCTTTTTTGCAGTCATGGTTTAAAAATTAAATTTAGAAATTTTAGCATCACTTAAGGATGCGCGGTTGATTGTACACCGGCCCAAGGCTTCTGGTCGAGTAAATCGTGTTGTTAAATTTTATTGGCTAATTTACAGGTTGGATTTTGACGCATGCGTCACTTTCTTCTCTACAAAAACGTTAAAAACACATCATGCGTGTCAAGGGTTGACGCGCGCAACCAAAACGCTATACGTACCTAAAAATAACTATCCCAGGATTCGATTCGCAAATTGTTAATAGTATCTTTTTTCATGCATTCCACAATCATTTTGGAAACTTGGACGTTGGTGACTAGTGGGACATTTAGGTCGATGGTGCGGCGGCGGATTTGGTAGCCGACAGTCTCCTCTTCATGGCTGTAGTTTTTGGGAATGTTGATTACAAAGTCTACTTTTCCTTCATCAATAATATCGAGAACAGTTTTACCCCCCGGTTCGCCGATTTTGTGAACTAAGTGGTTGCGTACACCGTGACTGCTCAAAAAAGCGCTGGTGCCGCCAGTGGCGTAAATATCGTAACCATTTACATGGAGCCATTGGATTGCGTCGAGCATGTCCGCTTTGTCTCCCACGCTACCAATACTTACCAAAACACTCTTTTTTGGGAGTCGGAAGCCAACCGAAATCATAGCTTTCAAAAACGCCTCGTGAAAATCGTGGCCAAAGCAGGCAACTTCACCAGTTGAGGCCATTTCTACTCCGAGAACTGGGTCGGCGCCCTTAAGCCTGGAAAACGAAAACTGCGGTGCTTTTACGCCGACGTGATCTAGGGTCAAAGTGCGATAAGTTTCGCGGCGATCAGTGGGATCTTCCACTTTCCCAAGCATGGCGAGGGTCGCAATTTTAATAAAATTATGACCGGTAACTTTTGATGAAAAAGGAAAACTGCGACTAGAACGTAGATTACATTCAATGATTTTTACCTCGTTATTTTTGGCTAAGAATTGGATGTTAAAAGGCCCAGTTATATTTAAGCCTTTGGCAACATCACGGGTGATGTGGCGGATTCGACGGATAGTTTCTAAGTATAATTTTTGCGGCGGAAGAACAATCGTAGCGTCGCCAGAATGAACTCCAGCATTTTCAATATGCTCCGCAATTGCATAAATTACGAGCTCGCCTTTATGAGCCACGGCATCAATTTCGATTTCTTTGGCTCCGATTTCAAATTTGCTAACCACAACCGGCGCCTCAACCGAAATCCTCGCGGCTTTCGCTAGGTAGCTTTCCAAAGTCGCCCGGTTCGGCGCCACTCGCATCGCGGCCCCTGAGAGCACATACGACGGACGCACTAATACCGGATATCCGACCCTGTCTGCGAATTTATAAGCATCACCAACTTCAGCAAATTCCTTCCATTTTGGTTGGTCAATATTCAAGCTATCCATTAACGCCGAGAACTTATCACGGCTTTCCGCACGATCAATATCTGTCGGCGAAGTTCCAAAAACTTTAACTTTATTTTTGTGCAATTTCATAGCTAAAGTACTTGGAATTTGGCCGCCCATAGAAATCATGACGCCATTCGGGTTTTCTTTTTCGTAAATGTCGAGCACACGTTCTAACGAAAGCTCATCAAAATACAATTTATCGCAAATATCATAGTCAGTGGAAACAGTCTCTGGGTTGTAATTAAGCATAATGGTTTCAAATCCCTCTTCCTCAAAAGTTTTAATCGCGTTTACGCAGCACCAGTCAAATTCTACTGATGAGCCAATACAGTACGCTCCAGATCCAAGCACCATGGCTTTTTTGCGTTTGGATCCAAAAGTTATATCGTCTTGATCGCCGTGGTATGTGAGGTACAGATAGTTAGTTGTGGCTGGCCATTCTGCGGCTAGAGTGTCGATTTGTTTAACCGCTGGGATTATGCCTAAGCGTTTACGCGCCGCGCGAATTTCGAGTTCTTTTTTACCTGTAAAATCCCCAATTTGGTGGTCTGAGTAGCCGGCTTGTTTCGCGCGGCGCATCAATGGAGCCCCTAATTTTTTCGCAGCCTCAAGATCCTCCGAAATACCCACAATATTTTTTAACTTATCCAAAAACCACAAGTCAATTCCCGATAATTTATGAATTTTTTCCGTAGTCCAGCCTTTATGCAAAGCTTCGGCAATTGCCAACATCCGACGCGGTGTAGGCACCGAAATCGCCTCTGCTAATCCATTCCCTCGGAAATCTACAGACTCATTCGCCACTAATCCGTGCAGCCCAATTTGCAGCATACGCAGACCTTTTTGCATCACTTCTTCAAAGCTTCGACCAAGTGCCATAATTTCTCCCACAGACTTCATCTCCGTAGTGATTTCCCATGAAACTTTTCTAAATTTATCTAAATCCCAACGCGGAATTTTGAGTGCTAAATAATCCAAAGCTGGCTCAAAACAAGCCGTTGTTGTACCTGTTACCGAGTTTTTAAGTTCTGGCAAAGAATATCCAAGCGCCAGTTTCGCGGCCACGTGCGCCAGTGGATAACCAGTCGCTTTAGACGCCAACGCCGATGAACGCGATAATCGCGCATTTACTTCAATTACTCGATAATCGTCAGATTTTGGGTCAAGCGCGTACTGAATATTACACTCTCCAATAATTCCTAAATGTCGAATCGTTTTAATCCCAATTTCCCGCAATTTATGATATTCGTGATTGTTCAAAGTTTGCGACGGTGCCACCACAATACTTTCCCCGGTATGAACTCCCATGGGATCAATATTCTCCATATTACAAACCGTAATACAGTTATCATAGGCATCACGCACCACCTCATATTCAACCTCTTTCCAGCCTTTTAAATTTTCTTCAATCAAAATTTGCGGACTAAAAGCAAAAGCAGTTTTCATCATTTCTTTTAATTTTTTCTCGTCTTTCGCCTCTCCAGAACCTTTCCCCCCTAAGGCAAAGGCGGCCCGCATAATTACTGGATAGCCAATTTTTTTCGCCGCTTTTATCCCCTCTTCTGTTGAAACACACGAATAACTTAAAGGACTTTTTACATCAATTTTTACTAATTCTTTTTTAAATAATTCACGATCTTCGGTATTTTCAATTGTTTTTACCGGTGTCCCCAAAACTTTGACTCCGTATTTTTTCAACACCCCACTATTTTTTAATTCCACGCCACAGTTCAAAGCCGTTTGACCCCCAAAAGAAAGCAAAAGCGCGTCTGGCTTCTCTTTTTTAATAACCTTTTCTACAAATTCCGGATTAACTGGTAAAAAGTAGATTTTATCAGCCAAACCTTCCGAAGTTTGGTTAGTCGCAATATTCGGATTTATCAAAACTGTTTTCACCTTTTCCTCCTGCATGGCCTTGATTGCCTGCGATCCAGAATAGTCAAATTCCCCAGCTTCCCCGATTTTGAGTGCTCCTGAACCGAGGATTAACACTTTGCTAGGTTTGAGGTGTGTAGGTAAAGTCATTTCTGCGAGGGATTATAACGCATTGCGCTTAAAAACATAAGAAAAACCCCCAAAATCCTTCTTCCGCCTTGACAAAAGCAAACAAAATGATAAGATCATGCCCAATAAAGTAACAAAATTAAATTATGGATGTTTCCTCTGGAACATCCGCCCCCACCGGACCACAAGGCCCAGAAGTGTTAATAACTGAAGCACTTGAACCTCTCCCTAATAGTGCTTTGGCTGTCATAGTCGGAGAATTACTATTATCTGAAGCTGGCTTAACAAAAGAACCTGGGCTCACCAGGCAAGAACAGATTCAACTAAACGCTGCCCAAAGAGCAGAATTAGAACCGGTCTTAAAGGACCGGGCCTTTAGGCATGTTAAAGAAGTTATCAAAGCAGCAATTGGCTCAGACTCTGAGTTGCATAGCTGCTGGTGGGATGAGCAGCGTGGAGCATACGTGGTATCAGCGTTAATAGACCCAGAAAAAAGTAGTTTGATTAACCCTGAGCAATTTAATCCAACCTCTTTACAGTATATATCGCAACGCCAAACACATAATAGACAAGCTTGTTTTGCAATCCCTTTATCTGCTTTTTTACCTTTGTCTGGAGAGGCCCGACCATCAACTTCTATAACTAAATTAGAGCAAAGAGCCGCTAAATTTGAAGGTCGAGAACTTGGCGCAGCCATTTTAGAAAGAGCCGCGCGAAGAGAGCAACTTCTTGCTGAAGAAGAAGCTCTTTTAGAATTAGGGAAAGGACTAATATTTAGAAAAGTTGAAGAGTTAGCAAGGGATGCCAATTCAAATACAGTTAGTCGTTTAGATGAAAGCCACCTTGATCCTGAACAAGTAAGAATAATAATTACTATCCCAGCAGAGAGGGAAGAGGGTTCCGCTGGTCCACACGTTATTGCTAATGTGCTAAGGGCGTTGCTCCCAAGTTGTTGCCAAATAACAAACAAAGCAGAAGGTATCGAAGTAGTTGCTCCTATTGCTGAGATGTTAAATAATAGTGACGTAGAAAATTAAAATTAAATTTTTATGAAAGACTCACCGAATACTCCAATAGTTTCTCCCACTGAACGCATTTCTACTCCCCAAATGGTTTCTACTGGTGTTCACACCTTGGACCCACCACCGTTAGAGCGACCAAGTTTAGGGCGCTTAGCTAAAAATGTCGTCTTAGGTGCAGCCTTAGGTTTAAGTTTAGCTATTCCAGGAAACCTTCATGCCGAAAGAGCAAACCCAGCTCCAAATAAGCCCCTAGCCGCAGATGTAATTCCCGAAAATTCCATGGATAGCGTCCCTGAATTAGGCCAGGCTTATCGTGAACTTAGGCAGCCCTGGGATGAATGTTTAATTGAAAGCCCGCAATTACTTCCTCCCGGGATTATTCGGACTTATTCGGTTGAAGATCGAGAGCCAGCCGGTCAAATTTTTGCTAGTCAACCTGTTAAATTAAAAGAAAAGATCAATCTTTACTGGGCGATTACTATTCCCAAAAGACAAGCCGGACGAGTCGAAGTGCATTGGGAACATAATGGACAAGTTTTTGAGGAAGAAGGAAATTATAAAAAACCACATGGCTGGGACACTGACGCTAGTTGGGGTTACCGCATGCACGATAGCGCTAGTTTTTGGGGAAAAGACCAACTTGGCGAATGGACTTTTGTGGTTACCATGGCTGGCGAAGAATTAGGACGACAAACTTTTACGGTGGTGCCGGAAGAGGAGTAAGACGCAGTTGAATAGCTTCTAATAAATGATGCTCGTGAATAACATCGTTGTTTTGCATATCCGCAATAGTGCGCGCTACCTTTAAAAGGCGTGAATAAGCTCGCGCTGATAAATGATAATCAATCATAGTGGCTCGAAGCAGTTTTTCAGCAGAATTTGTTAAAGCGCAGTATTTAGAAAGTTTGCGTACCGAAAGGTCACTGTTTAAAAGCACAGAAGATTTATAACGTTTTGCTTGAATTGCTCGGGCTAGACAAATTACATCTAAACAAGGCTCAACCGGAATCCAATTATCGTCATAGAGTTCTTGGTAAGAAAGAGGTTTTAAATTAAGAAAAAGATCAATCCGATCCAAAAACGGACCAGATAATTTCTTTTGATATTTAAGGCGTTCGCGGGAGGTGCAGATACATTTCTTATGAGGGTCATGAAAAAAACCGCAGGGGCAGGGATTCATAGCACTGATAAGTGTGAAGCGCGCGGGGAAGGTGTAACTGCCTTGGGAGCGAGAGATTGTGACCGCGCGGCTTTCTAACGGTTGGCGGAGACTTTCTAAAACAGAGCGTGGAAACTCTGTTAGTTCGTCCAAAAACAACACTCCTCGGTGCGCCAGAGTGATTTCTCCTGGGCGAACTGGAATCCCACCACCAATCAGAGAAGTAACCGAAGCGGTGTGGTGTACAGCGCGAAAAGGACGAGTCGTAACAAGCGGTTGTTCAGACTTTAAAAGCCCAGCTGCGCCATAAATCTGTGTTAATTCAATTTGTTCTTTTTTGGAAAGAGGAGGCAGCAATTTGGGTAATTGTTTGGCAATTAGAGTTTTCCCGCAGCCGGGGCTCCCAGAGAGCAAAGCGTGGTGGCTGCCGCTAGCCGCAATTGTCATTGCCCGGATTGCCTCTGGGCGGCCACGGAGAAACAAGGGGGCCGGCGCCGACGAAGATCCGTTTAACAGCGCCATTCCCGGCGTCGCCGGCCCAATAAAAACCTCTCCTCTTAAATGAGCAATTAATTCCCCCAAATGCCTCACTCCAAAAACAGTCAATGAAGTCCCAAGCAACGCCTCTTTAGCATTTTCTTGGGGTACAAAAATCGCCTCAAAACCACTCTGTTCCGCTAACAACGCACAAGACAAAGCGCCGCTAATTGGGCGCAACGATCCATTCAATGCCAACTCCCCCACAAACACAGCCTTTTCCACTTTTCCTTTTGGTATTTGCTCAGATTCCATTAGCAATCCCACCGCAATTGGCAAATCAAACGAGGGGCCACATTTACGCACATCAGCTGGCGCTAAATTAACCACTTTTCGTACTTGCGGAAACTTACCCCCACTATTTACGATCGCTGAACGCACCCGTTCTTTAGCTTCTTGTACTGCCGCATCTGGCAATCCCACTACTGTAAATCGCGGCAAACCATTTAATAAATCAACTTCAATTTCCACCGGATCGGCGTCAATTCCTCGCGTTGCACATGAGTAAACTTTTGATGGCATGGTTCCTTTATGACACAACACCCATTACGAAAACTTAAACAAAAAATGAATAAAAAATTAAACGTGCTTAAAAGCCTAATTTTATGTTATTATCCCTCTCCTCTACACCTAAATTATGCCCGAAACAATTCAATTAGGAGAAAGGCTGTCCAAGGGGGCAGAACATCATGTTTTTCGTGACGCCGAAGATCCTGATTATCTTTATAAGCTCGCGGCTGCTTGGAGTTTTTGGCAAAACATGACTCCCGAATTAGCTGATCGTGATCTTGGAATTCTGAAAGCTTACGGAGTTCCAATTGCCCCCACCGAAGTATTAGAAGAAGGAGCCGAAGTTATTTATCCAGATGGGAAGGAACGCCCAAAAAAATACGTTCTTCGTCAAAAATATATTCCTAATGCCCGACCTCTTAACACAGAGGATTTAGAGGATCCCGAAATCTTGGCTCAAATTGATGACATGATGGAAAAAATCCATAGAATTTATATGGAATGTGATTTAGGAGTAGATGTTCTAGGAGGCAAGGCGATTAAGGAGCTTATCAAGTTAATTTACACCTCTAATATTCAAGCCGAAGCTTATAATATGTTGCTTGATGAAGACAAAAAAGTCTGGCTTTGCGACACTAGGCTTTATGATTTTAATTTTGGATTTTTGCCTGGATTATCTCTTGGTCTACGCCAAGTCCAACGTTTTCAATACGAAATAATGGGGCGCTTTATTGATCAAGCCCATGATCATAATGGAAATCCAAATAACGAAACTCCTAATGCTAGCGGCGTAGTAATGTCCACAATTGGTAATGTAATTCACCGCATTGCAAAATGGCGATTAGCTACTTCTCCCTAAATTCTTGAACTACTTCGTAAACCCTTGCTCCATCTGTAAATAATAGCTGATCGCTTTCTTTATCATAAAATAAGGAAATTTCTTCATAAACAAATTCTAAATCAAGCGGCACTTCGTAAAGCAAAGAAACATCACCTTCTTCTACATCAAAAACTCCAATTGAAAAATCCAACATGTCATTGTAGCCACCAGTAAAAAGTGATTCCAAAATATCCATACTGTCACTTTCTTCAATTTTTTCTTCTAAGTCTGCTAGATTTTCATTGGTTGCAAAAAATAATTGGTTCTCCACTCCCCAAACCATTTTTTCTAATGAAAACTCTAGTGGCAATTCCGCAAAAGTCGCTTCCACAGTGTTTACCAACCACAAAACTCCTTCTTCATTTTCAGTCCGAATTAAGGCCCATTTATCATCCAAAGACCATTCAAGTTCTTGAATTTCACTTAAGCTTCCTAAATACGAACGCGCAAATTCAACTCCATCAATTAAATAAAGAGATTGTTCTTCTGCTCCTTTATCTAGTACTAGCGCATATTCCATAGAAGGAGAAACATAAACCGCGGGATCACTTAATTCATTGTCAAAATAAGCCCACACTGTCTCTTCTCCAGTCTCGGAATCTGTATAAGTTAATCGTTGTTTTTTGTAGGTTGTGTCCATTGCAAAACTAAAATTATCATTCACATCTGGCGCTGCCAGCAAATCAGTAAATTCATCATATTCTCCGGAAAATTCCAAGGTTGGCACATATTCAAAATCAATCGAAATAGTAGTTGCCCCCTGCCTTTTCACAGTTGCCGAACGAGTTTCATCAAAATACCCGGATTTAGTTAGCAAAATTTCGTAAGATCCACTTGGGAGTCGCACCAAACACGGATCACTTATGCAGCTCTTTTTTTCTGGTACTTTTAATTTTCCTCCAGAAATTTCCATAGAAAAATCAGAGTCTCCGGCAATCGTTAAAGTCCCTTTATCAATCACAAAAACCCACAAAACAACTCCAACACAGAGCAAAACTGTAATCGCGCCAATCAACAGCGCTTTTTTATGAAAATTCATGAGAGGGCATTTTTTAAATGTTGAATCTTAGGTCCATTAGGAGCATTCCAGTCAATTCCAATCACATCAATCCTAAAAGGACCGCTCCAATTATACTCACGAACATAAGTTAGGGCCACCTTTATAAGCTTTTGCAACTTAATTTGATCAATAGATTCCAAAGGGTTACCAAATTTTTGTGACTTTCTACTTTTAACTTCTACAAAAACTAAGGTTTCTTTTTCTCGTGTAATTAAATCAATTTCACCGGTCCGAATTCGATAATTTGCTCCAATTAATCTGTAACCCTGCGCCTGTAAATATTGCGCTGCTAGATCCTCTCCTTGCTGCCCTAATTTTTGTTGTTCTGTTTTCACTCTTCTCTTTTAACACATCAGTCATGAACTTTTGGTTACAAAAAAATTAATAAAAAATGAACACTTGAAAACAGCTTTCCTTTGTGCAAAACTAGCTTCCCAGCTTATTCACGCAACTCTAAACATGTCCGACGATATTACTGCCAAGGTGCCCCCTCACAGTCAGGAAGCCGAAAAATCAACTCTCGGAGCTCTTTTAATTGATAAAGACGCGATTATTAAAGTGGCTGACTTGTTAAAGCCAGACGACTTTTATTATGAACAAAATGAGATTATTTATCGTGCCATTCTCGAGCTTTTCCAAAAGCGCAACCCGATAGACCTAATCACTCTTGCTAACCATTTAGAAGAGGATAATAGTTTGGAAAAAGTAGGTGGCCGTTCTTATCTAGCAGAGCTTACCCACATTGTTATTACGGCCACCCATATTTTTCAATACGCCACTATTGTTAAACAAAAATCCACTCTCCGTAAATTACTCAAAGCTGGCCAAACAATTGCCGGGTTGGGTTACGAAGAATCCAAAGAAATAGAAGAACTAATCGAAGGCGCAGAAAAAGCTCTTTTTAATGTTTCCCAAAACTTTATTCAAGATAAATTCGTCCATATCAAGGACATTCTTACTCAAACTTACGAAAAAATTTCAGACCTCCATGACGCCGAAGGAAAAGACAAATATCGAGGGCTTGCCACTGGCTTCCGTAGTTTAGATAATCTTTTATCAGGTTTACAGCCTTCTGATCTGGTTATTATTGCCGGACGTCCAGCTATGGGTAAAACCAGTTTTGCCCTAAATATTGCTCAAAACATGGCTAAGAACAAAAAATCTATTGGCATTATCTCTTTGGAAATGTCCAAGGAACAACTTGTAGAACGACTTTTCTGTTCACTTTTAAGTGTTGATTCCTGGAAATTACGTACTGGAAAATTAAGTGAAGAAGATTTTGCCCGTATTGGAACGGTTATGGATGAACTTAACTCTGCCAAAATTTTTATTGATGATTCAACTTCTGGGTCTATTGCCGAACTTAGAGCCAAAGCCCGTCGCCTTCAGATGGAACATGGTTTGGATATGTTAATGGTTGATTATATTCAGCTCATGAGTATTACCGGAGCCGGAGGAAATATTGCTAATCGTGTTCAAGAAATTTCCGAAATTTCCCGTTCTCTAAAAACCCTAGGACGTGAATTAAAAATTCCAATCGTTGCCCTTTCTCAGTTGTCTCGAGCCGTAGAAAATCGTCCTTCCAAAATCCCACAACTTTCTGACCTTCGTGAGTCTGGAGCAATTGAGCAAGACGCTGATGTGGTTCTTATGATTTACCGCGAAGATTATTACGAAGAAGATACAGACCGGGCTGGGCTTACAGATATTTTCATCCGCAAACATCGTAATGGACCAGTCGGACGCGTTGAATTAATGTTCAAAAAAGAACAAATGCGCTTTTACGATATCGACAAAAGCCATTCTTTCGAGGAAGAAGCACAAGAAGTTCCAATGGGAGCTTAAGTTTTTTTCGAAAAATCCCTAAAATCTGGTATCTTATACACACTTAACAGATATTTTTATGGCTTTTTGGGTTGATGACATTGCGGATCAAATAATTGCGGCTAATCCGGACAAGGATCGCGAAATAATTCTTCGTGACGAAAAAACTGCTTCCGGGAAGGTTCACATTGGATCTTTAAGAGGAGTGATTATTCACGGAGTTTTAGCCGAAGCACTGAATCAAAAAGGACGAAAAGCCACTTTTTATTACGAAATCAATGACGTCGATCCCATGGATGGGTTGCCAGTTTATTTAGATGAAGAAGCCTATACCCCGTACATGGGAATGCCGCTCAAAGATATCCCTGCACCAGATGAAAATGGTCGTCCAACAGGAGAAGTCACGCCCGAAAATAATTTTGCGCGGCACTATGGAAATGAATTCATTGAAGTAATTGAAAAACTTGGATTTAACGAACAAAACCATACTAAATTTATTTGGGCTAGTGATTTATATGCCGCGGGAAATTATGATGAATGGATTAAAAAAGCCTGTGAAAATCCAGGTCGCGTTCGTGAGATTTATCGCAAAGCTAGTGGTTCAGTAAAACGTGAAAACTGGAATCCTTTGCAAATAGTTTGTGAAAAATGTGGGAAAGTTGGACCTACCACTGTTTTTGATTTTGACGGCGAACTAGCTACTTATGTTTGTGAAAAAGACAAAGTGACTTGGGCAGCCGGTTGCGGCCATGAGGGTAAAGTTGCTCCTTTTGGTGGTCGCGGTAAAATTCCATGGAAAGTAGAATGGGCTATTAAATGGGCTGGATTTCCTCGTCCGGATAATGAAATTGGAGTAGACGTTGAAGGGTCTGGAAAAGATCACAACGCCGCTGGTGGTTCGCACGATGTTAGTTCCGGCATCTGTAAAGAAATTCTAAAAGCACCAGTGCCTTTTAATATTCCTTATGAATTTTTCTTATTTGGTGGTGCTAAAATGAGTGCTTCTAAAGGGCTGGGTGCTACGGCCAAAGAAGTTTCCGAAACCATGCCTCCGGAATTACTCCGATTTTTAATGGTGCGCAGCAAACCTAACAAACCAATTGATTTTGAAATTAGTGGGGATACTATTCCTCGTCTTTATGATAACCACGATGAATGTGCTCGTATTTACTTTGACAAAAAATCCGAAACTCCAGATTTAGGAAGGGCTTTTCATTACGCTCAACTTGACCCAGAAAAAATCACAGAAAAATACTTTCCACGTTTTTCCAAGATGGCCTTCATGGTCCAGATCCCTCACCTAGATCCACTTGAAGAGGTAGCGAAAATGAAAGAGGCTCCCCTAACCAATGACGATAAAACCGAAGCCCGCGAGCGCGCCGAATTTGCCAAAATGTGGCTCAATAACTTTGCGGGCGAGCGCGCCAAATTCGAAATCCAACAACAAGTCCCCGAACTTGCCAGCACTCTAACAACAGATCAAAAAGTTTTCCTAAAATCCATTGCCGACCTCCTTCAAGCCAATCCAGACTTAGGCGGTGAAGAGCTCCACGGCCAAATTCATGAACTCAAAAACAAATCTAAACTGGAACCTCGCGACGCTTTTTCCGCCATTTATATTGCCTTACTCGGCAAAGAATCTGGCCCACAAGCTGGTTGGTTTCTCGAGGCACTAGAGCGAGATTTTGTTATTAAGAGGTTTGGAGAATTATAAAACCAGGAAAATAAAAAAACGACGGGTTGACTTTTTAGTGATTTATTTTTAAGCTGTTTCTCCCGCCCCGAATGAATCTTTTCGCACTAAATCTGCGAGCGAGCTTCATCGGGAAGTTGGGCTGTTCTTTGAGAGATTGGCGTTAGTCTATTTTCTTAGAGGGCAGTAGTCCGATTTTTTAGGGCTCCAAGCCCCATTCCCACAGGAGACGTGAAAGAATGATTCCTCCCTCCCCTCACCGCTGGATCTTCTGGGTCGGCCTGGCCTTGGTCGGCCTGATCGTCTGTTACTGCTTCCATCGCTCCGCCGAAGACGCAGCAAGGCAAGCAGAAAGAGATGTTCAGCTCATCCTCGAGGACGAGTCCTCAGCTCTGACTGTATTCGAGGAGACTGCCGACACCTACGGTCTGGATCGCCACTACTTCCCCTTCATCGACGAGGCCATGCAGGTGGCCCTCAAGGGCTACAAGCAGGAATACGGCCTCGAGGCGGCCGTGGCCTTCGTCAAGGACCAGAAGGACGTCCCCCCGCGGGATCGAGTCCTCATCGAGAAGGTCCTCACCGAGCGCATGGCCGCCAGCCGCGTACTCTCCGCCCAAAGCCGCAAGGAGAGCACGCTGGAGCGCTGCCAGAACCTGGCCCGCACCACCCTGGGCAACTACTTCGCTATGACCTGTCCGCCTGAGGCGGAGGTTCTGCCGTTCCCCTCGCTGGTCAGCCGTCTCACCCCCGCCCCGGAGACCTCCCCCACACTCTGGGGTAGCGAAATCAACGGCCAGTACCCCGAATAGGCAACGTCCAGTCCTCACCGACCAGACACCGCGCCCCCGAGTCTATGACCCGGGGGTGCTTACGCATGTGCCAAAAAATGCTTACCTCAACTCCCCCTCGCGCCCATTTAAAAAAAACGCTATTCTTAAATCATGTTCAGCTCTCGTCGCCTTTTAAAACACGCTCACAAAGTCCTTTCTCGGCACCATCACTGGACCAAGCGAAAAATCCTAATCCATGTTTTAGCGGGGACACTTTTACTCGCAATTTTTTGGAGTGTATCAGCTTTGGGTGCGCTTCGCACTTTCATCCCTAATACTCTTCAATTAACAGGTTGGCCTGGAACCGCGCGCAATTATCTTATCTTGTTTCAAAACGACACCGAGCTGCGCGCCACCGGCGGCTTTATAACCGCTTACGCCCTGCTCGAATTCAATCACGGCCTTCCCACCGGCATTTCCTTCAACGATGTTTACGGCGAAATCGATGATCACGACTATATTTCTCCGCCCTATCCCATGGACGAATTGCTCGAAAAAAACTCCGACACCTACGCTGGTCACAGTTTCCGCGATGCCAACTACAATCCCAATTTCCTCGAAGCCAAAGAAGACATCCTCGACTTCTTTTACAAAACTTATTATGACGTTGAAATCGACGGCCTTTTTGCGGTGAATTTTTCCGTTCTTGAAGACGTGGTCGGCCTTTACGAACCAGTTAAAATTGACGGCCTTACACTTACGGAAGAAAATTTATTCGAAACTCTCGAAACCGCGGTTTCGGACATTGATCGTCATAATTTAGAAGCTCTCAGCACCCGCAAAGACATTATTAAACAGTTTGCTTTTGCCACACTTAAAGAAATGATTTTTTCTCCTTGGCAGTGGCGCAATTTAAGCGACGTAATCACTCGCAACCTCAATGAAAAAGACATCCTGCTTTCTTTCGAAAATTCCACTCTTTCCAAAAAAGTAGCTCATTATGGTTGGGATGGAGCCTTCCCCGAACCTGATATTGAAAACCCTTTTGATCTCCTAGCGGTAAATGTTTCGAACTTTGGCGGCATGAAATCTGATCGTTATTTAACCCGCGAAGTTCATTACAACATTGATCTTTCCACCAACACACCCACCGCCACCGCCGAAGTTACGCTCCGCCACAACGGTGAATACAACGTTCCTTTAAGCGGTGAATACAAAGGCTATGTTCGCGTTTTTGTCCCCAAAGGCGCCACTCTCACCTCAATTGGTTCCACCGAAGAGAGCATGGAAAATTATGTTGGCTGGGGTGATATTGTTAAATTCGACCCCGGCGAAACCGCCACTTTTACTTACGAAATCGAACTTAATCCCCAAACAATTCAAGAAGACACTTACCGCCTAGAACTCATCAAACAACCAGGCACAGAAAACGATTATTACGAAATCACAGTCAAAACCCCAGCGGGTTCCACGCTTCAAAGCAACCAATTTGATGTCCGCGAAAACATTGCCTTTTTCAAAGACACTCTTAATTACGACAAAACTTTGGAATTAGAAATTTTCCCAGACGAATCCGGTCCCCGTATTTTTTATCATGAACTTCCCGCTTTAAATCAAATCGATATTGGATTTGCCGAGACCCTCGATATCGCCACTGCCTCAGATCCCCTCAACTACGAAATTACAGATTTAGATTACGCCAATACCGAAATAACAGATCAAATTTACGTTGATTACATTGATGTTTGGGATGGTCATGTTCGCCTTCATACTCGCGGTATGGATTATCAAGACGAGGAGCATTTCAGTATTCAGCTCCGCAACATTCGTGACACAAATGGAAATCTAATTAGCCCAAATCCGCGTACAGTTACAGTTGTTCAGCGGCTAACTCCAGAAAATTAAGCAAGTCGGGCCTCCATTTCTTCAATTGGTTCATCGGCAATAACGCCTTCTTGCCAAGCCAATATAGTTGCTTGGCAACCTTTACAAGCCTGCTCAGGATTCCCAGCGACTGCAATCAACCCTTTTGAAAGGGTGCGAATGCGAGGGGTTTTTCTTTGAACCTGACCCCAAGCCTGTTCCATACTAATTTGTGTTCGAGTAGGAGTAACTACATTGTGATTACAAGTTCTAAGATTTTCTTCACCTTCTTCAGCTCCCCAATCATCACGATCTGCATCTCGAAAAGCACAGTCTCCCGGGGTTGAGGCTACTATTAAATAGGGATCATACAAACTACCATTAAGCCAATCTAAAAATTGTTGTCGACAAGTAGCACAAGCTCTCTCCGGCGAATCAAACCTTCTTGCTCGTTGCATTGCTTTTGTTAAATCCATAAAAGCCCGAGTATGCTGAGCTTCATTTGGTGGTGGTGTGCTGTTTAGGGCGTGACTTACAGAAACTCCCTCTTTTCTCAAGGCTTTATAAAGGTTCAAATAGTGACGAGGAACTGGGAAGATCTCCCCTCCCTCCGAAGTATCCGCAATTGACTGATTGCAATATCGTTTACCTGACAGACTTTCAGCATGGCACGGGAATTTTTCACCAACATCACCAGGGACAGCGTGAAAACCAGTATCAGTCTCAAGTTGCGCTGGGTCCTGCACTTCGTGTGTAATTGGTATTAAGCTTCTATCCATGGGGGTGGGGTTAGGCGGTAGATTCTATTTCACGACGACGAGTTTCAGTTGCAAACGCAAAATGAGCTGCTCGACAAATTGCACAAGCTTTTTGAATGTCAGGATTCCCGGTCGCTTGCTCAATGATTTCTCGAGTTTCTTGTGCAAATTCTTGATGACTCATAGCTGCAAAATTCATTAATTCTTTCCATTTAGCCAAGGCTTCTGTTGTATAACCAAGCATTCCGTCGCCATTTTCTAAGGCTCCTTGCATTTTGGGAGTTAGCTGGGAGTCAAATATTGGTTGAGTTGATGCGATTTGAAAACGCGCTCCAGTTTGTAATTCTGGGCCGCTAAAATATAAAAACTCTTTAGGAGGGTCAGCGGCATCAGTAATTCCATAAGGGCAAGTGTTTTGGTCTGGTCGCAAACAATGTCCTTCATTAGCTCCTTGTTCACGTTGAGCATAACCTTGCAAAGGCCCCATATCTACTAACTGTAGGCATGGTTCAACTGGATCATCTCGGCCTAGTTCTTCAACAAAAGCATAAGCGCCTTGTTGCTCATCATCAGCATGCTCACCAGGAGCACCTTTAGGGGTGATCATTTTTGTGGGGTTAGGGTGGATAACTAATTTTGGTCCCTATCCTACAAAAAAAACACGCAACGTGTCAACTGCCAATTTTGCAAATCCTATTTTTTAGATTTTTTTTCTAGATTTTCAAGTTTCTTCTCTTGCCAAATCATAAAAGACAAAAAACTAATTACAAAAATACAAATCGACAACATTGGAATAATAATTTTGAGGTCAAAATCTGTAATCATGATTTTAATTAAATCTAGATAAATAATACCACACGCTACCATAAGCCACAATTACGAGGAAAACTCCAAGTAAAAAACTAAACCAGCGAAAAGGGCCATCACTAACTAATTGTCCAAAAATCATGGCCGCCCCTCCATAATTTATGAAATCCAACATTTTATCCACAACAACTTCGTCGTTTTTCCGAAGCCGGAGCCTCTGTTGGTAATAGGAAAAATGATGGTTCATGCCACAACCCTAGCACATCAACATTACGAAAAATTAACAAAAAGATGAAAAAAAAATGAACATCCGCTAAACTTAAACCACAGCTTAGGAACAACCTTTTACCAACCGTTAAATTATGGACAAAATCGCCGTCCTCGACTACGGAGGTCAATATGCTCACTTAATTGCTAACCGCGTCCGGAGACTTGGTGTTTATTCCGAAATCTTATCCGCTGATGCCAGTCCCGACGAACTCCATGAATACAAAGGACTTATTTTGTCTGGTGGCCCCCAAAGTGTTCACGCTGAAGGTGGCCTTTCTTGTGATCCACAAATCCTTCACTTGGATATTCCAGTACTTGGGATTTGTTACGGGCACCAAGTTCTTGTTCACGAATTAGGCGGCAAAGTTGAATCTGGCGAAAAAGGTGAATACGGCAAAGCTACTTTTACACCGCAAAAAAATCCTCTTTTTGAAGGGATTAATGAAACAGAACAGGTTTGGATGAGTCACTTTGATGAGGCTACCTTCCTCCCAGAAGGAGCCACTTTAATTGGATCTACAACAGATTGTAAGAACGCGGCTATTGATTACGGGAACAAACGTTGGAGCGTTCAATTTCATTTAGAAGTTACCCACACTCCGAACGGCCTAAAAATTCTCGACAACTTTTTAAACCAGTGCGATTTAAAACGCGAGTGGAGTCTAGACCAATTTATTGAACAAGAACTCAAACGAATTAAAGATCAGGCCGGCGATCAAAACGTATTCCTACTTATCAGTGGTGGAGTCGATTCCACCGTGGCTTTTATGTTGCTCGAAAAAGCCCTTGGTGCGGAACGAGTTTACGGACTTTTTGTTGATCATGGTTTAATGCGCAAAAATGAAGGAGTACAAGTCAAAGCTTCGCTTGAAAAACTTGGCGTTACTAATCTTCATGTTTATCAAGGTGAAGAAGAATTCCTAGCAGCTTTAGAAGGCGTTTATGATCCCGAAGAAAAACGCAAAATTATTGGCGACAAATTCCTCGACGTTCAACGCAAAGTTAGTGAAGAATTAAATTTAAATCCCGATGAATGGTTACTTGGCCAAGGCACAATTTATCCAGACACTATCGAAAGTGGCGGCACCAAACACGCCGATAAAATCAAAACCCATCACAATCGCGTCCCGCAAATCGAAGAACTAATTCGCCAAGGAAAAATCATTGAACCAATCAAAGAATTATATAAAGACGAAGTCCGCGCCGTGGGCGAAAAACTTGGATTAGAATCCGAAATGGTCTGGCGACATCCTTTCCCCGGACCAGGATTAGGCGTTCGTTGTTTATGCGCGCAAGAAGCCTTTCCCGTCCCCAACGCCGAAGAATTAGAATCAAAAATCAACGACTTTTTAGTTTCGAAAAACCTCAACCTAACCGCCAAAGTTTTGCCCCTGAAATCAGTTGGCGTTCAGGGCGATGTCCGGTCATATAGACACCCAGTTGTCTTGTCTGGACAGGCTGACTGGGCGCAGCTAGAAGCCATTTCTCCGCAACTAACAAATCAATTTCTCGAAGTTAATCGCGTCCTTTTTCACCTCCGCGATGAGGCTATTTCCGATGCCCAAGTTAAGCCCGGATTTTCTACGCGTGACCGCCTCGACCTCCTCCGCGAGGCCGACGCTATTGTTCAGAAATCTATCACTAGAGCCGACTTATTACGCGTAATTTGGCAGTTCCCAGTTGTACTACTTCCACTCTCCATCACAACCGCGTCTGGCGAGATTTCTGGCGAATCCGTAGTACTCAGGCCCGTCTCTTCCGAAGAAGCCATGACCGCCAATTTCACCGAAATTGACTGGCCCACCGTGCACGCTATGACAGACAAAATCTTAAGCCTGCCCGGCGTATCAACCGTGTTCTATGACATCACCAACAAGCCGCCGGGCACCATTGAGTGGGAATAAGAGTTTTTAGAATGTCCCTTTTCGCATAGGTACAATAGATTGACTCGTATACCATATTTGAACCTAGTGGAATCGTGTTGTGTCAAACGTAACGTACAATAAGGAGAGATTTTTAAGGTGTTAACATTAATTTTCTTAAATTATAAATCACCCAAAACACGAGTTAATCTTTTGAATAGACCCCTTGTACAATAGCTTGACAGGAATACCACCTTTCCAGGTTGCGCCAGGGCAACATGTCAAACGTTTGGTACATACAACAAAACCCTATCACAAAAGTCCCATCACGCATCCCGCTACTAACGGCACCAAAACATTATCATCGATCTCGATGCCAATTTTTAAATCCAAAGTTTCCACAAACATCGCACAAAAACTACCAATCAAAGCCACGTGAAAAGGCACAAAAAAGAACGCTGCTAGCGTCCCTGCGCCCACTCCCAACAACGCCCCATCCACGGTTTTTTTCGGATTATACGGCAATTTCACTTCTCCAAAATACCTCCCAAAAATATTAGTTACCGAATCCCCTAACGCCATCACCGCGATCGCCGCCATGGCCACATTTTTTTCAAACAAAATCACAGCCAGCAAAGCCCCCAAAACCATAAAAAACGACCCTCTGCCTGGAAACCTTTTTCGATGATGCGGCCTTTCAAAATATTGTAAAATTGGTTCCACTATTGGCAATTCCATAAATAAAGATAAAAGCACCAGTATGCCCCCAACCAAAAGCGCTAACAATAAAACTCCGCTCGACACTAAATCCAAATAAATCAAAAAAACTATCATCATTCCCAGTCCCGCGTGTCCTAGCTGCCGCCGCACTTCAAAGCGATCTTTAATATGCCCACCTAACCAATCTGTAAAACCATGCACTTTTTCCAAATAATATAAAAACGAACCAATCCCGTAACCCAACAATCCTCCAACCAAAACATCACTCACATAATGCACTCCAACATACACCCGCGAAAACGCCACCAAGCTTGCAAAAACAGCCCATGTCCACCACCAACGCCGTAATTTTCGGCTCTTAAAAAAAGGCAAAGCCGCAAAAATAAAAGAAGCGTGCATACTTGGAAAAGAAAATCCCTCAGCCCCTTTCAAGGCCGCAATTTCCCACATTTCATAAGGTCGCGGCACCTGGAATCCCATTTTCAATAAATAGCTAACCTCCAACGCCACTAAAAAAGCTAAAATCACCAAAATCAATTGGCGATGCAATTTTTCCTCAAACAGTGCCACCCCAAATAAAATCACCCCAAACAACAACCCAAAATCAGTTAAAAACATCATGAATTCATCCAAAAATGACATCCGATGCTCGGCCATCCAAAGCAACAAATCATGATCAAAATAAAGCACCCCCAGCAACCCCAAAAACCACAGCAAAAATTTCCAATGATTCATGGATCTATTTTATCACACCTCTCGAATATGGGTAGCAGTCATCTTTTTCCCAAGATTAAAATCACCAAAGTCAGCAATGTGTTGCGGCTCAAAAAGAACCCATTTTTCTGTTTTTCCAATTGTATAGGTGTTTGGGTACCAATCAACGCCAGATCCTTTTAAGCTATCTTTGTGAATCGCCACCAAAACATGACTAGCAGTCCCAAAATCGGCACTATTAGGATCTTGTTTAGCTGGATCATCATAAGCATAAGCAATCCCTACGCGGAGTCCTGCCGCCTTAAACAAAGTCGCCGCCGCCACAGTTAGATTATTGCAGTCACCCCACTGATGCATAAGTGTTGCCACCGCTGGTCGATTAATTTCCTCGCCAGCTTCCCAATCATATTCAGTCTGCCCTTGGATAAATCGGCGAATACAATCCGCTTTGGCAAAATTAGTTTGGCAGCCCTTACATAATTTAGCCACGATCCTTTTTACAATCGGATCGTTAGCCGCTACATAGTGTTCAAGAGCGCTGGTTGTAACTTTTTCATTTGTTCCTGGCTTAGTGCGAATAAAAGATTCTCCTTTATCACGATTTTCAAAATAACGTCTCACACTTTGCGCAAATTCTTGCCAGGTAAAATCAACTGAACCCGCTTTTTTTTCTCTTCCCTTTGCGTCATTCATCCGTAAGGGCAAAGTCACCTCTCGCTCACTTGCGTCAATTAGCATTGATTCGGGAATCAATATGTCCTGCCCTACTCCAGTCCATAAAAGAAGGCGATGCGTATTATTATCAGAAGTAAAACGGCGACGCTCGGGTACTGTATCCCTTCTTCCACGAGCACTATTCTCCGGGATTCGATCTAGGATTCTAATTTTTTGGAAACGAATTTTTTCATCAGTATTTGACCCTGTGTAATAAATATCATCAATACTTTTATCATCGTTACGTTTAATCTTAAAAGAAGATGGATCTAAATCAATTTGATAGGTCTTTTTGAACCACCACACCAAAAATTTAATAACTTGACGGTCAGTCATTTGGCGCACTTTAGTAATCATGTTCAAAACGTGCGCCCAAGTAGTTCCATCTTGCATTAATCTCCCGCGGGAACCATTCAAAACCTCTCCGGTATCTTCACTCGGAACAGTTAAACGATAAACTCGCTCATCATCTCCAGTCCAAGTCTCCATTTCTTCTTCTACTCCAGCGATTTGTAAACGATCTTGAAAAAAGTAGCGAGACAATGGATCAGAATCCATTACCGTGTCATAACTTTGCCCAGTTCGATGATCATAAACAGGCCAAGCAGTGTAAAGAATCAATCCCGTATCACTAATATCTTCTGGAATTTCTAATTCAGACACTCGTCGATCAGGATTCCTTTCTCCATCATCTGGATAAAGGGCGTCATGCATATTCTTAAGCGGTGAAATCCAACCAAGTTTTCGCGCAAATAGTTCGTAAGTCAAAACAGTTGCAGCGGCCACTCCACCGGTTGCTGCTTTTCCAAGAAGGTTACGCCTTGTTAAAGGTTTCTGATTAGATTGTGATTGTAAGGGTTTTGGCCATGCCACCCGCGGCTCACGACTAGGTGGTCCGCCGCGCTGCCCACAATCTACACATTTATCTAATTTGGAAGGGCTTAACCCAACTAAACGAGCTATAAGATCTCTTCGTTCTCTGCTTTGTAGCCCGTCTAACATCGCTTTTTCTGCTTCGTCTACCCTTGCTTTTTCTTCTCTATTTTCTTCATGTCGAATGGCTCGGCCTGCTACGGCACGGGGAGCTTCTCGGTTAAGATGATCTGGGATTACGTGTCCAATAAAATGGCCAGGAAAATCTTTGATCTGGCGCAAAATATCCAGCAAAATATCTTTTGGAGCACCTCTTAAATGTCTAATTAAATCTGGATCATCATTTCGTGCTTGTACTTCTGTTAGCTCCATATCAATTTGAAGAGGACGATCCTGATGGCCAATTGGAGCTCGCGTAGCTATTGCCCCGGGATCTTCTTCATATTCAAAAGGATCATCTCCGCGAGGAATTTCTAAATCAGGATTATGTGGGAATCTTAGAGAGAATTGATAAACCATCCGATAATCAGGCGTTTCAATCATTATTCTCCCCGGCCTTTCTGGTAACCAAGGAGTGTAATGCACCGTACAATCATCATCAAAGCGATCCAGCATCATTGGTGAATAGTAGGGAGAAGAATCTCTATAACTAGGAATCCCTCTATTAAACCGGTTATGAGCAATCGAATCCAAAGTCATCAAAAAATCACCCAAAAGTTCATTTGAAGCTGGTTCAATTCGCTCCGTTTCTTCGGGGAGGCCGTGCTGCCTTAAAACCGGTCCACTCATAAATTGTGTGTTAAGGAGAATTATTATAAACAAAAACGATAAAAAGTCAACCCCTTTAACAGAGAAAATCCTCACCATTCTCTCTCATCACGCCCCACCCCATTGCCAAAAGTTCCAAAAAATGCTAAAATATATAGATTAAAAGCCCTTAATGCGCCCCAGATGGACGTCCAAAGTGCAATCCACATTATCGATGAAAGCCCAGATTACGATGAGTTCTCTAAGCTTAAAAAAATCTTCAAGGACCGCTTGGAAGAGCTCAAGGAAACCGATTTTACGGAACGCGCAGTTTGCAATTATTACCTTTTGCGCATTGTTTTAAGATCTCGCTTAATGTACGAAACACAGGAGTGTCGCGATTATTTTAGTGAAATGAATAAGGAATTTAAAAAACAGCTCAAAAAATACAAAAAAGATCGCAAAAAATTTCCAGCCACCGAAATAGATGACTTTTTTAGACTTTTAGAACGCTCTTATAGTTCGTTAGAAATTATTTTTCGCCAAAAGGATTTTGTAGAAGAAGAATTAAAATCTTACGAGTACAAAATGCACTATCGACGCGATAAATTTTGGTTTCAAAACAAATTTTGGAGCTGGTTTGAGTATAAATTTTTGGGAGCCACCTCGCTTTATGGAAACAGTTTTATTAGATGGGGATTCACGGCTTTTTTCTTTGCCTTAGGGATGTCAGGTGTTTATGCTCTCTTGGATCTAAGTCAAATAGATGAGTCGCTGCGAATCGTTGCCGCGGGGAATCATTGGTATGATTATATTTATTTTTCTATAGTGACTTTAACTAGTTTGGGATTTGGAGACATGGTTCCCCACACTATTTTGGGCAAAGTTTTTGTTTCCGGAGAGGTGTTTTTTGGCTTTATTATGCTGGGTATTTTTATTAGTTTGATTCAGAAAAAAATGTAGAGCGTTTGGTAAAAGTGTTACAATAAAGATGTGAAAAACACTACTTCCAAAAAAATCGCTCCTTTTTTACTCGCCGGACTTTTAATCGGGCTTTTTTTAACCCTGCAATTACGAAGTGAAGTTGTCCAGACAAGCTCTTTCCCTTTGGATGAATATGATCTGCAAATGGAACTTGTCCAGATTTTTCAAGATGAACAATCAGAATTGGAATCCCAGTTAAATGAATTAAGTGGTGAAGTGGAGGCCTCTCAAGACAATACAGCCCGACTTTACAGTGGAATTGACGACACTTATTTGAATGATTTAAAGAAAACTCTTGGTTTAACCGAGGTGTCCGGACAGGGTGTAGTCATTCAACTTAATGATGCTGAGTCTGTGGATCGCGAAAATCTAGAAATCAATGCTAGTGCTATGGTGCGCGCTTCGGATTTACGTGATTTAGTGAATATTTTGCGAGCTTTTCCGTATGAAGGGATTGCTATTAATGATCAGCGAATTGTTGTTTCCTCCCCTATTTCTAGTGCTGGTAATAGTATTTTGGTTAATAATTTCCAGCTTTTGCCGCCTTTTGAAGTTTTAATAATTACCGAAATCCCGGATTTGGTAATCCAAACTCTAACTAACGAGGATCAACTTAGTAGTATTTACGATCGTGTAAAAAATTCCGGCTTAGAATTTAAATTCAAAAAACAAGAAGAATTAACACTCCCCGCCTACATTGGTGGCTACAGCACAAATTATTTAAATTTTGTTAATGAATAGAAAAATCACTTTAATTGTGGTTGGTGGAATTGTGGGATTGCTCATTGCTCTCCAATTTCGTTCCTACGCGGGCGTAGAAGCCTTGCTTGCTCGTGATGTTAGCGAAAATGATGTACTTAGTACTATCTATGTCCTAAAAATGGCTAACCAAAGCCTAAAACAAGACATTTCGGATTTAGAGACGCAGCTTTCACAATATTCTGATCAAACCTCTGCTTACGAAACTTTAGTTGCGGAAATCGAAAAAAACGAGTTATTGCTGGGCTTAAAGCCAATTTTCGGCCCTGGCCTAGAAGTGATCGTAAATAATGAATTAAATGTGGAGTTAATGGTGGATTTAACAAATGAATGGTGGGGCGCTGGCGCCGAGGCCATTAGCGTGAATGATTTACGTCTTACCGAAATTGCCAATAGTTTCACCATGCTCAATGATTTATTGCTGTTAGATGGAAATATTTTAGAAGTTCCGTATAAATTCACAATTATTGGAGATTCCGAAGTTCTCGAAAACCAACTCCTCCAGCCTGGCGGGACTTTGGATCGTTTAGAAGCTGAAAGCACACCAATTACTGAATAAGTACCCACAAAACAGGTTGCAGCGCCAATAAACCGTAAACCAAGGCCACGTAAACGTTTTTATTGAGTCGCTCACTTTCAAATAAGCGATGAGCCTTTTTAACCTGATACTTAGTCTCTTTTAACTTGTCTTTATATTGTTGATCCATTAAAAGCAGTCTTTTACGCTCTTTTTTAAACTCAATTAAAGGAACCATGCTTTTAACTTGGGCCTCCAACTGCCCCACTCGATAATGCGCTCCTTCTAGGCGTTTTACCTGTTCATCATAGTTATCTTTTAGTTCCTCGTAGAAGTTTTTGTAAATATTAGCGGGACCAAGCTGATAATCATGCTCATGTGGAGTCAAAGGCTCGTGGTCTTGTTTTTTGGAAAAAACCGCGCCTACCTCGGTTGGATTATCGATATTTTCCTCGATAGTGGCAATAATTTCGTCTGGAGAGTGAGCATTTAAGTCACCTTCCTCATCAACTGTCTGCCCCTGATAATAACGTTCAAAAGAGGGCTCAGAAATCCAAACACTACGGTTAGACCGCTTAATATCAAAGCAACCACGACGAATATGGCGGTCTAGAGTTCGTACCGAGATTTTGAGGCGATTAGCCGCCTCTTTTCGGCTAAGCATTTTAGTAGGAGGCATATTTTGGGAGGTTATAGGTAATGTTTGTCAACTAGTCAAATGATGAAATGAAGCAAGAATTTTGACCAATTGACAGGGACTTTATCGGTTGATGTTAATAATGTAACAACACCTTGTCCGGACACGAGTGGACATTTGAGTAGACAGCTGTCTACTGTTGTCCGGACACATTTTAACCTGGAAAGAGTGCTTTGTCCGGACACGTGTCTACTTATGTCTAGACACATACTATACTTTGTCCGGACACGTGTCTAGACATGTCTAGACAATCAAAATAGCCCAAAAATTGAAATGTTGATTAATCAACATTTGGGTGGTTAGCTAATCAACACCTACGCCCCTCCCCCACTCAAAAAATAGCCGGGGGAGTGGCATCTCCCCCAAATAATCGCTAAACTGAGCCCATGATTAAACTAATTTTTGTAAATCAGGCTGAGGTGCCGTTCAAAGAGGCTGATTTTACTCCTTTACTCAAAAAAGCCATCACCTTGCTCGAAATTCCCGAACAAGAAGTTGAGTTAGTTTTAATCAATAATCAAGAAATCCAAAAAATTAACCAAGAAACACGCGGGAAAGACGAACCAACAGATGTGCTCTCTTTTGCTAATCGTGAAATAGAGGACAAAATGATGAGAGATGAGCATTCTTTAGGTCAAATTTTTATATCTGTGGAGACCGCGGCCAAAAATGCCGCTGAAATAGAGCAATCACTAGAAGAGGAAGTGAAGTTTTTGTTTATACACGGATTACTGCATTGCTTAGGTTACGATCATCAAGATTCAGTGGGGGAGGAGGAGATGAAAAAAATGGCTTATCAGATTTTGGGGAGGGCTTAAATTTGGGCGCGATAAGCCCCCCGAGACAACAAGTGACGGGGGACTGTAACTCACTTGTTCACTTCATCATAGCTTCACACTCTAGTTGGCGCTGGCGGTGGGGGACGGGCTAGCGCTGGAGCGCTCCCGGCTGCGCTTCCGGAAGACCTCCATCTGGGCTTCCCTTTCGGCCTTGATGACCAAGGGGTCCGGGAGCTCCATGGGCTCCAGCTCTTCGGCGGGCACATCCGGGATGGCCCAGGCGAAGGCCGTGTCCATGATCTCCGGGTAGCCCTGGGCTGCGCACTTCTCGGGGAAGATGCCGCACATGTACAGAAGGGCCTTCTGGAGCTCGCGCTCGTAGCAGTTGAGCGCGGCGGGGCAGGAGAAGCAGCGCGGGGGAACCGACATGCTCATGCTGGGGGTGATGTGCTCGAAGTGGGTCACCATGAGCCGCATCTGGTCGCCGTGGGAGACGTCGGACTTTGCGGTGGCCGTGGGCGGGTTGGGGACCTGCCCGGTGGGGCGCTTGAGGCCGCTGTGCTCCTCGATCTCCATGATGAGCTCGGCGAGCAGGGTGCTGGGCAGCTTCTTGCTGACGTAGTGGAAGGGAATCTCCTTGATGGTTGCCTCGGCCTCGGCCTCCATGCGGGCCACGACCTCCTGGGGGAGATCCTGTTGATTGGCCTCTTCGATGACCCAGGCGAAGGCCCACTCGACCGCCAGGGGGTAGAGGTTGGGAGCCTCAAATGCGATATCCCGGGGGTCGGGATCCAGGGTCATGGGGTAGCCCTGGGCTGCGCACTCGGAGGGGAAGACTTCGCAGAAGTTCTCGACAATGGAGCCGAACCTGGTAGCGATGTCGCTGTGGGGGTGGAAGCAGGCGCTCTGAGGGTGGTTGCGATTGATCATCTTGGTCTCAGAGTCCAGGATGCCGACGGTGCGGGCCAGTGTGTAGATCTTGCGCCAGTCGTCGAAGGTGGCGTCCTGCAGCGAAGAGTATTCGAAGCCTCTTCCGATGCTGCCGGACTGAGAGCTCTTCTGACCGGTGTGAACCTCGACCTCCTCCATGAAGTTCTTGAGCATGGTTGCCGAGCCCAGTTTGGCCCGGCCCTTCGTGCCGTACTCCAGGATCATGGTCTGAGTCTGAGCCGCCATGTCTTCGGTGATCTCGGAAGGCAAGCCCGCCTCGATCGCCTCTTCGATGGCCCAGATCAGGAGCGTACGCGAGGCGAACATGTAGAAGACGTCCACCTCCAGGTAGAGGGCGTCGGTCTCCAAGTTCTCCGGGATCGCCTGAGCGAACGGCTCCACGATCTCGATCTCAACGTGGTTCGGGCTGTTGGGATCGTGGAAGTTGAAGAACAGGTAGGATGCGGAGACCACCCCGAGCATGAGCAGGACGCCCATGATCAGGAGGAGGAGGCGGTTGGTCGCACCCGAGCGGGAGCGGTGGGTGAAGAAGCGGGTGTTGCCCAGCTTCAACAGACCAGTCTGGGGCAAGCCCAGGGTCTGGAGTTTTTTGGGGACATGCAGTGACATGAAGTGCTCCTTTCAAAGAGCATGCGCAGGGTTGCGCGGGAAAGCTATGTGTAAAGGAACAAACGCCTGGCATACACCAGACGCCCATCCTCTAACATAACTATGGGGATGGAGACTTGAAGAAAGATAGCGGCTGATAGCAGCCTAGGAGAATAAACATACGTGAAGAGGGGAAGATGTCAACCTTATATTCATCTTTTTTTAAGATACGCAAAGCCCCCCGCCAGATATGTTAGGCGGGGAGGCTGGTACGCTTGTCGATTTCACGAATTCCTACAGCCCGCCATCCTGGAAGAACTCCTCGGGGGGCTCGACCGGGTAGGGCACTTCCTCCATGGACTCGAAGTCCGGGAGGCCGCCCCCCGTGTCTTCGGGCAGAGCCGTGTCCTCGAGGTGGTGGAGGTTGCCGCTCGGCAGTAGGGCCTTGGCCGTGGCATAGGCCTGATCGTAGTCCGCCACGAGCTGGTCGAACTTTGTCGAGTCCTCCGGGGCCATCGTGCCCATGTCCAGACCGGCCTTGAAGGCGTTGAGACCGTAGAGCGTCTGGTTGAGGGCGGAGATCTCCTGGAAGGGCGACTCCTGGCTCATGTCCATCTGCTCGTAGAGGCTCAGATGGGGGACGCACTTGATCCACTCGAGTGTCTCGTGGACTTCGTTGATGGTGGTAGTGGGGTAGGTGTCGAAGTTCACGACCATCAGGAGGCCCTGGTACTCCTCCTCGGTGGTGTAGGTGAAGGCGATATCCAGAACCAGGTTCACGGCCTCGGGGCCGACCTGGGAGTGGTACTCGCGGACCCGGTGATCAAACCGGGTCGGTTCGACGTGTTTGGACACCTTGAGGATGCCACAGATCGCGAACAGAGCGACCATGACCACTAGAAGCCACCTGGGGGGTGGGGTATGGAATTGACGCATGTTGAACTCCTGCGTGCGGGGAATGGAAAGAAAGTAGGAATTGTAATGTAAAGGAACAAGCGCCCTGGCATACACCAGAACGCCCATCCTTCCATTGGGGTGGGTTGGAATGTTGAAAGATAGCGGCTGATAGCAGCCAAGGAGCGTTACTATACCTAAAAATCTCTATAAGTCAATGCTATCTCAGTTTCCTTCCTCTCCTTACTCCACCCAGAGCCCCATCCTCTTCAGGAGGATTAAAGCGATACCATTTTGTCCCTCCTTGACTGCTGCTGCCGGTCCATCCCCAAGGGAATTCACTAGTTTCTTTACTCGCGTATTGTTCCCACCATTGTTCAGCCTCAGAAGAAGAAGTAACTCTAGCCGCTGATACAGGTATTGGTTTCTTACCAGTTTGCTTATCATTTTGCTTATCCCTTTGTAAACGTAATTTTATTAGATGTTTTTCATAAGCTCCAAATTGCCTATGGTCAACTTTGATTTCCCGTCCAGCGGCAACATCTTCCGCAAATTGAGCCCATTTCCAAGGCAGTTTTCCACAAAAATCTTGAGGGTCAATATCAAGCTCATCCAAAAGATCTCTTAAATCAGTTGTATCTAGAGGACTCACTCCAATAACGTGAAAAGGGTCTGATTTTAAACCAGTTAATATTCCTTTTAAAACAACAATCACCTTTTGCCAAACTTCACGTGATTGGTACTCAACGTCCAAATTAAAACACTCTCGTATTAGGTGAGCAGCTAACCTAGTTCGGTGTTTTATGGTTGTGATAGCAAGTTCCTCTGAAAACAAGGGGTTTTCTAGTTGAATTTGTTCCATTAATTCAGTGGGGCTTTCTTGGGGATCCTCCTCAGGGGCTTCAAACTTTGGTCTTTTTGGGGGAACCGGGAGTTTTCCAGTCTCTCTTAAGTGGGCTTCTAATCTTACCCAAGCTTCATGCTGAGATCGACTTACAGTAGCCATTGCCCCTGAAACTAAGCACCGAAGAACAGGGCTAGGCCATCTCATAGATTTACAGGCCGCAGCTTTTGTTACACCGTAACCACTTAATATAGATCTTATTACAGCCATATCTACTTGAGCGTAACCAGTAACAGCAAAAGGATCATGATGTAAACGATCTAATATAGATCTTAGTGGTAAAATAAGTTTTCCTAAAACATGACTTTCAGCAAGTTTCCCTTCGTGGAGATTTGTCAAAGCTGCTGCAATTACAGCCTTAGTAAGACCGGGTCTTTCTGCGCTTACAGCGGCTTCTAACTTCGTGCGATTTATAGTGGGATTAGCTTCTTGAATTGTACCTATTAAACCCTTGGCTTCTGCCTCATAAGGGTCTTCATCTAATGCTGAGGATGAAGGATAACTATTTACAAAATTCATTTTCGAGATTTAAAATTTAAAGGATAACGACGTTTTGGAAAATTTCCATAGCTGTCCCAAATAGAAGGGTCTTCGTTGGGGATGCGAGCTTTTTTTTGGACTCCACCAGCTTGATTAGAAAGGGCATAGAAGCCTGGGCTTTCAGTCCAGCCATAATGAGCACCTCGATTAGTTGGAAGAATCCAGTGAGGGTCAACTCCAGGGGTTGATCCTTTTAAAGGCGGAGGGGTTTTCGATTTGTGTCTATACTGTTTGTCAGCGATCGCTGCTTGTAAAAAAGATACATACGCTGAGTCTTTTAAGTTTTGTCTTAGCTCCAACCAAGCCTCATATTGAACGCGATTTACACTAATTAGCCTTTCATTACGTAGCATCCCTAGCTGGCTAGCAGTCCATTCCATTATTTGAGCGGCCTGACTAAAAGAAATACCCCTTTCCTGTAAAAAAGTTCTAATGGGGTCAGGATCAATTGTTGTTTGGCCATTTATAGAAAAAGGATCAGTTTCTAAAGATTTTAAAACAGCTTTTAAACCATCTACCAAAATGCTAATTGGGCAGGCCCTTTCTGGGAGAGGGTTACCAGAATTAAGACTAGTTAAAGCTTTATTAATTCTATATTTTGCAATGCCTGTTTCTTCAGTTAAAGCGTCAGCTAGATTACTAGCATTTACAGCTGGATTTGTTGTTTGAACTTTGCACACTAAACTTAGCGCTCCCTCAGAAACAGATTCAGGCGGGGCGGCGCCAGTGGTTGAAACAAGATGTAAATTCATTTTATTACCTTGCATTATAATTCAAGATAAAAATTCGTCAACAGACGAGGCCAGATTAAATTGAGGCTTGCAACTCAATCTATTTTAAAGGTAAGTTCATAACAACAATGTTTTCATCAAACAAAAATCGCACCATCCCAATCCTAATGGGTACTCAGCACCCGGATAACGCTGGGATTCCTTTTTGGGGGGACGATCCTTTTATTGAATCTAAGCAAGAAACAGAGGAAGTTTATGAAAATCTAGTTACTTTGGATTGCGATGAATACATGTGGGACTGGGAGGGTAAGTTTGCGGACGAGGCTATGATCGAGCGTTTAATGTCCACTCATTTAGAGACTTTTCAAAAAACACAGGTTGGGCGCGATAAATTTATTACTATTCGTGTGCCAAATATTTGGGAAGAAAAGACTTTTAAATTGGCACGAGCGTACATGAGTGTACTTTCGGCCGCTGAATTTACTAAGTCGCTCGAATTACATTCTCCGCCGGTATTTGAGTTTATTTTGCCCATGACAACGTCGGCTAAGCAGCTTTTGCACGTGCAAAGAACTTTTCAAAAAACCGCCAAACTACACCAAGACATTTTTGAAAATAGTGAATTTGGGGAAGGTTACGTGCACATGATTCCAATTTTTGAAAGCGTAGAAGACATGGCGGGGTGTGGAACTGTGTTAGAAGAATTTTTTAAAGAAGATTTACCGCCGTATATGCGTGTTTTCTTAGCGCGCTCTGATCCAGCTTTGAACGCTGGTTTTGCGCCGGCTATGCTGGCTACCCGGATGGGACTCCGAGAAATGTATCGAGTTGGTGAAAAGCATGGCGTGCCAATTTATCCAATTATTGGCACCGGATCCCTGCCGTTCCGAGGGGGCATTAATCCCGAAAACATTAAAAAAAGCCTCCCACAATATGAGGGAGTAAAAACCGTCACCATTCAATCTGCTTTCCGTTATGACTATCCTTTGGAGCAGGTCAAAGAAGCCCTAGCTTATATGAGAGAAGAATTAAGCGATGTTAAACCCGTTAAATTCAGTGACGAAGAATTTAAACTTCTCGGAGATTTAAATGACATTTTCAAATCATTCTACCGTCCCACAGTCGAAAAATACGCTCCACACATCAATGACATGGCTAAGCATGTACCAAGCCGTCGGGAACGTCTCCAGCACGTTGGTTTACTTGGGTACAGCCGCGGAATAGGCGAGGTGACGCTACCGCGGGCTATCAAATTCACCGCGGCCTGCTATTCCATGGGCATTCCCCCAGAATTCATCGGCACCGGCCGTGGCCTTCGTGCCGCCCAAGAAAAAGGCCTCATGGATGTTCTTAACACGCACTTCACAACCCTTATTTGGGAACTTCAACACGCGGGTAAATTCCTAAACAAGGAAAACCTCCAAGAGCTTGCCCAAAAATACGACTGGGCCCAAGAAATCCAAGAAGATGTTCAGCTTTGCGAAGAAATTTTGGGCATGGAATTTGGTCCACACAAAGACCACCACTTCCTGCACCGCAATGTCACTTCTAACATTCTGCTTAAACAAAAACTTGGCCTGGATTTTGCCGATGATTTGGTTGAGGCAGCGGTGATGCGAAAGAGTTTGGGGTAGGGTCGGGGTGAATTTAACTCCATCGTTCATGTAAATGCTTTTTCAAAGAAGCTAACGCTTCATGTTCGTCTTTACATCGGATTACACGTGGAACACCCAGTGAGTAGTCAAAACAAGCAGTAAAATAGCCTGGTGCAGGGTTTACAAGGTATAGAGCAAGCCATGCGCCCCCAAAATTAACCTCACATGTAAAAACTTTTTCTCTACTATCACTAAAGTTTCTAGCATCTCCAAATATCTCTAAAACAGCTTGTTTAAAATTTTTAATATCAAAAGGAGCCTCTAACCCTAGATCAATCCGTTGCTGTAAGATTAACTGTCTTGTGTCTTGGGAAGGTTCTTCAAGGGGGTCGTCAGGAATTCCATTCAAAATAAACCAATCTACTTGTGGTTCAGTATAATCATCATAAACAAATGGCGCCCCTCCATGATCATCAGTGTCAGGGCCATCTTTTAAAAAGTTTAACATGGTGGAATGTTAGGGGTAGATTAGACATAATCACTAAAATAGCCTTTTGTCAAATGCAGCTATAAATTTTACTGGTCGGGGTGCCCCGCTTCTTCCTCAAGTAAACGTTCCAATTCTTTGTAGCTTGTTTCAATATTTTTGTGAAGGTCTTTGGCTTTGGCTCCATAACTCCGCATGTCGGCGTTATTCTTTTCAGTGTACGCCTGACTCAATAGGAGAGTGTTCTCCTCCTGTTCAGCCTCCATTTTTAGTAGACTTTTTTCCAATTTGGCCAGTTTTTTTTGAGCCAAACGAAGCTGTTTACTTTTCTCCTTTTTCTCCAAATAAATCTCCTTATTTGTGGAGCCTTCTTTTTTAAACGAAACATCGATCTCTTCTTCGACCCATCCAATGTTCTCCAAAAAATAGTCATAACCTCTTTCTATGACTTTAACCTGGCCCCCATCAAACACAACCAAGCGCGTGGCCAATTTACCGATCATGGCTTCGTCGTGACTGACAAAAATTACGGTGCCAGGAAATGCCTCCAGCGCCTCAGTGAGGGCCAGGCAGGATTCCATGTCCAAGTGATTGGTTGGCTCATCCAACACTAGAAGATTGTTTTTTGAAAGTATGAGTTTGGCCAATCCCACCCGACTTTTCTCGCCTCCGGAGAGTTTAGAAATTTGCTTTTTAACAGATTCCCCAGTAAATAGCAGAGATCCGCACACTCTTCGCACGAGTTGTTCCTTAGAATCGGGAAGAGCCATGAGCTCTGCAAAGATCGTGTTTCGTGGGTCTAAGGCGTTGATATGACTGACTCCAAAATAACCAATTTTAAGGTTGTCATGAGATTTTAAATTCCCTGCTTGAATCACCAAATCATTCACAAGAAGTCTGAGCAAAGTCGACTTTCCTTTTCCATTAGGGCCAATGATGGCGATACGATCTTGGGGCCTGACCGCTAGTGAGAATTTTTCGATCACAGGATTTCCCTCCTCATAAGCATACGAAATATTAGTGGCACGCAGTAAATGACTCCCATTAAAAACCTCAGACTTAAAGTGAAAGTTAATCTCTGGCAACTTAGCCAGTTTTTTATGAATCTTTTGTTTATCCAGAGACTTGATGCGTGACTGAACCAATCCAGCCGATCGCGCCCCCGCCCGGAACTTGCTAATGAATTCCTTAGTTTTGGCGTCTTTTTTTTCTTGGTTAAGTCGAGTCTTTTCATGAACCTCTTCCTCGCGGTGGATCTGTTCCATAAGTTTTTCTGGTCCACCTTGCATTTTGCGCATTTTCCCACGATGAATTCCAACAACCTGTTTAACCACCTTTTTCATAAAGGTCCGATCATGAGTCACGAGAATAAATGATCCTTTCCAACTTTTAAGAAAGCGTTCCAACCAGCGGAGGGACAGGATGTCCAAGTAGTTGGTGGGTTCATCTAGAAGTAGAAGGTCAGCCTCGGAAACAAGAGTTTGGGCCAATCGAAGCCGTACCTGCATTCCACTCGAAAATTCATCGGGCGCTCGCTCAAAATCCGCCTTAGTGAATCCCAATCCCATCAGAATAGATTCAGCTTGCCATTTTTGGCCATGAACATCGGACGGCAACGCCTGACAAACTTGCTGCAAAATAGTGGGCTCAGTGAAGTCCAAATGCTGCTCCAAACTTTGAATTCGAAAATGAGACGGCATTTCAATCGTGCCTTCTTCGTAGTGTTCTTTACCCATCAAAATCTTCAGAAAAGTACTTTTACCAGATCCATTCCTTCCAACCAGACCAATTTTTTCTTTTGAGCCAATCGTTAAATTCACATCCTCAAAGAGTTCATGATTTGAATAGCCTTTAGATAAGTGATTGATGCGAATCATATGGACAGTAGTCTAGGGCCACTGCGTTTCACAATCAAGGCCAACCTGCAAATTATGCTGTAAGATAAGCTCAATGGAACATTAAATTAAAAAAATGAACACTCAAGCAAACAACCCATTACACGGTGTGAAATTAGCAGACATCTTGGAATATTTAGTAAAAGAACTGGGTTGGGAAGAGCTAGGATTGAAGATCAATATCGGTTGTTTTAACAATAACCCCTCCATCAAATCTAGTCTCAAATTTTTGAGGCGCACGACCTGGGCGCGAGAAAAGGTGGAGAACTTGTATTTGGAACTAAGACACTCAGAATAAAATATTCTGGTCGGGGTGAGAGGGCTCGAACCTCCGGCCTCGTGGTCCCAAACCACGCGCGCTACCAACTGCGCCACACCCCGATATTTAGCAAATCGCGAAAAGTATAGGACAAACCTGCCTACTACTCAAGGGGAATAGTTTTATTCTTCGGAGCCACCTCTCAAGCGGCTTCTTGCTGCTGCGGCACGCTGACCCCTTTCAGTTTGAACGCCTCCTAATCTAAAGCTTAATGGCCCGTTAGCATCATATCGATTTGTAACACTGTTTCTAAGGATTTTATCGTCAATTGGCTTATCACTAATTAAAGTGTCTGCCATTAGTAAAGCCATTTCTGGAGTCATTCCAGTTTGATTAGTTTCGCGGTGAAACCATATTTTTTCTCCAGTTAAAGGTTGACCTTCTTCTTGTTTCCACCAGTCATAAGCTTTACCAGTATTGTATTGTGAATCAGGTTTGTGTTCATTGGGTGTCTTTTTTGGTTTAGTGGCTACGTAAAAACCACCATCTGGGCCATTTATAGTGCCGCCATTTGTGGACAAAGAAGCTGGCATTGCTACACCATCAGCCGGTGCCGGATAAATATTAATCTCTCCGTTAGCAATCGTAACTTTTCGGGCCGTGACCTTTCCACCTGTTTCAAGTGTGTAGTGCACAAATTCCACCCCATTTCCTGGTACGTTTTTAATCGAATCTAAAGATAATTTTTCGAGGTATTTTTTGGCCTCAGTTGGATCTCCCTCTAGTTTATCCGCAATATGTTCCGCAGCGCTGGCTTCCAAATTAGCTAAAGTCTGTTCAGTGTTAAATGTTTCGGCGTCGCCGTCGTAATCTACCACTTGTTCACGCACCTCCTCCCCATTAGCTGTGGTTGCTTCTTCGTCAGAAGGATAAGCATCAATTTTTTTAATTAAATTATTAATAGCCTCCCGACGAGCCCGCCAACCAGTACCTGCCAAACCTTCTGCTGTAAGAGGAATTTCCTCGCCATCAGATCTAGTGAAAGTTATAGAAACAGTGACTGCTGTTTTTCCAGGCGCATCATCTGGGTGACCATCAGTTATTGAGAAATCTGAAATTTCTTGAATATTAACAGCGTTACCACGAATAGATTTTAGTAAATTTGTAACTGGCTTAGCTAAGCGTTTAGGGAATTCTTTGTTAGTATCAATCCTAGAATTTTTTATCCAGTCTTCAATAACCTTATTAAAGTTTTCATCTGGGAAATCTTCTCGTTGAGCAGCTATGTGTGCGGATTGAACCTTGGATTCTGCTAAGGATAGGGCTTTTTTCTGTGCACCATTGTAAATATTGCCAGTTTCTGTAGCCACAATGTCATGAACCTTTCCTCGTAGCATAAATGAAAATCGCACTTGTGCCGCTTCTTTCCCATCTGGGACATCTCCAAAGCTTGGATCTTTATCAAAGTCATCCGCCTCTGGAGCACCCAAAAAGTCAGTATCCGGGACAATTGTAATTCCTGGAAAATTCGCTTCAAAATAGGCAATTAGTTCACTATTGTCTTTAATTCTTTCAACATTGCGACGGGCATCTGGAGAATTGTTAGATTCTGCTTGTTCGCCAGGGGCATCACCACTGCCAGCCAGGGCTTCGGCGTCGAAAGGACTTTCAGTAATTGTGACTTTTCCTTCTGTAATTTGAATAACAAAAATTTGTTCTGGGATCTCAGTTTCTCCAACCGGGAATTCCAGCCCCTCAATTAAATGAAGTCTATTAGCCAGCTCTGTATTGATTACCCCTTCAGTTGTCAAAGCAGCCTGAAGAGCTTCGGTGTTAGCGTCTACACCTTTAGCCGTAATTTCTTCCATTAAATTGTCCAAAGCTTCTCGAGCTTGAAGCTCTCCTTCCATAAATTCATAAGCCCCCTCTGGTGGCAAAACGCCATCTGGAACTGGGCTTGGGAAAGTCATATAATCAACGCGGGTGTTACCATTTTGTAAAACTCTAGTAATTTGCAAAGTATCAGCATCAAGAGCTGTTACATTAACTTCTTTAAAGCGGGAAACATCTCTTCCTTCTAAAAATTTCTTAGCATCAAACCCACGGCCATTTTCCCTATAACCATATCGTGTGCCTTCGGGGATATCAGAAACATCCATTACTAATTTGTCTGGATTTTTTAAGTCTTGGCTAAAAGAAAATTCTCCGCCAGGAACATTCCAGTGAACAAGAAAAGCTTTGGCTCTGGCATCAAATGTTACGTTTTCACTGCCATTAGAAACTGTTTCAACAACCTCTGGCAACTCATCACCATCACCATCATCCAATTCTTCTGGGTCAGGATCAGGATCAGGCTCTCCCTCATCAACATCAGGAGTGGCTTGGCTGGCGTCGTGTAAGGCTTGAATGTGTAACAACCGATTAATCATGGCTGTAGTTTTGGGGCCGATGATGCCG
>JABJMC010000032.1 GCA_018659585.1 Candidatus Peregrinibacteria bacterium | reverse complement strand
TCCCGAACAATGTGGCAGCTAATGATAATGGAGTTCTTTTTCCAAACAATGTAGCGGCCCGAGGAAATAATAATGCAAGTGCGGTTGGAAATGTGGTTATTCCAGGAGTTAATGGAGCTCAAATTGTGATTCCAGGTTTAGTTAATAATGCACGTGGAACACAAGGCACGCAGGGTGTTCAAGGTGTTGCGGGCACGCAAGGTCCTGCTGGTACACAGGGGGCAACTGGCGCTCCAGCTGGACCTCCAGTAGCTATGACTCCGGCTCAAGTTCAAGCACAACTTTCTAATCCAGTGGTTCGTATTCAGAACAATGTAAGACTGCTTAATAATGTGGCTTACAATAATAATCTTAGTGCGGTTCAAGATAAAAATAATGATGGGGTGGCTGATGTTCGTCTTCCGGATGGAGTAGATGAAACAACTGATACAGATGGAGATGGAATTACTGATTTTGTGGAAGTGTTAGTTTTGGGAACAAATCCAACCCAAGGTGATAGTGATAAAGATGGTACCCCTGATATAGTTGAATTAGAGTTAGGTTTGGATCCATTAGATTGGGATTCAGATAATGATGGACTTTCTGATTCAGCGGAAAGAGATATAGGGACAGATCCAAATAATGCTGATAGTGATGGGGATGGAGTTGTAGATGGAGTGGAGGTGCGAGTTTCCGGTGGAGCTTCTGCTACAGATGCTTCTACTACACCGGCAGATGATAATGGTGATGGGGTGGCTGATGCGTTGTTAGCGCAAAATGGTTTAACAAACGCTTATGGGAAAGATATATTAATTCCAGGTACGGAAAGAACGTATCGTACTAATCCTTGGACCGTAGATACAGACGGTGATGGTATAGTTGATGGAGCGGAAATTAGAGATGGATCAGATCCGAATAATTCAGATACGGATGGTGATGGAATTACTGATGGACAGGAAGCGAAATTTGGGACAGATCCAAATGCGGTAACAACGCCTGAACAATCACATCGTTTACGAGTGGCTATGCAGACGCAAGGTTCTACTTTTGCTCATAAGCAACAGTTTATTCCTGGTATGGGGCAACCTAATACGCAAGTTGAGTTGTTCTTCTTTATTCAAGGAGGAGCGGCGGCGCAGCCAATATCTTTCCGTCAAATGTTAATGGCAAATTTATTTACTGATACAGCGTCTGAGGGTTATTATAAGCAAGAAGTTACGACTGATGAAGGTGGTAAATTCTTGGCAAAGACAGATCTTCCAAATGGTGATTATGACATGGTAGCTCGTTACGCTGATGGTACAGAATCAACTCCTGTAGCGTTCTCTGTTAATACAGAAAAAGAAGTTGGCTCAGTTACTCCTCATCAGTTAGATGATCAGGAAATTGATGTTACTAATCTTAAATTGTTAACCGTAGCTAATAGTCGGCCGATTCTTTATGGAACGGCTCCTAATGGTTATGAAGTAGAAGGAATGTGGGCGAGTGAATTGTTCTCTTCTTCCTTATTAGTAGACTCTGATACAGAGGAAGGTGAGTTTGTGATGTTAGCCCCTTCTGATTTAGAAGAAGGAGACCATGAAGTTGTGGTCCAAGGATTTGATGTGGCAGAAAGTCTTTATACTTCCGCGATTAGTGTGGATTTCACAGTGGTAGCAGGAGGACTTTATGAGGTAGCGCAAGATGATCCAAATGCTCGGATAAAAGTGATTGGATTCGGTTTTGCGGGAGTGTTAGTTATGGCTGTTTTATGGCTAATTGGCCGTACTCAGAAACAACGTTTTCAAGATTAAATTTAAAAATAAAAAGTAAAAACTATGAAAATTTTGTCTTTTAAGTCATGGCTTAGACTAGGTGGCTTCTCCCTATTAGTGAGTTTACTAGGAGCAACTTCTGTTATGGCCGCTACTTTTACAGTCGACACTCTAACTGATGAGGCTAACGATGGAGAGTGTGTGATAGACACAACTCTGCGTGATGCGTTTGCTTGTGCCGATGCTAATGCCGAATCTGATGTAATTGACTTCAGTGGTTCTGGAACAATTACGTTAACTTCTAATGCTCCGGGCATCACCAGCACCGAAGGTGTAGTTATTGATGGTGGTGGTGATATTGTTTTAGATGGAGATAATCATACATACGCTGGATTAGGTTTAAGTGGGGATAATATTCAAATAAAAAGTATTACAATTAGTGAATTTAATGAGGCGGGAATTTATTTAGGAGGAACTTGGAATATTGTGGGGGGAGATGATGTGGCAGATCGGGTTTACATTTTAGGGAATGATAGTGATGGAAATGGAAGTGGCATTTATCCTGTGAATACAACTAACGCTGTTATTAAAAATAATTATATTGGGGTTCAGTCTGATGGGACCACACGGGCGGCTAATCAGAGTGGTATTTATTTGGCGGGAGCTAACTCTAATTTGGCGATTGAGGATAATGTGATTGTGAATAAAAATTATTGTGCAATTGTGATGACTTCCTCGTCGGGGGATCTTGAAGATTTGGTTATTACTGGTAATAAAATTGGGACCAATGCCGCTGGAACTGCAGATTTGACGGCAGAGACTGGTCTTGGTATTTGTGATAATGCCTCGGTTGGAGGCGCTTCGGAGACTATTACTGGTTCAATTACAATTGGAGGGACCACTGCTGCTGATCGTAATATTATTTCTGGTAGTTATTTTGGGATTCAATTAAAAAGTGATTATACTGGAGGATTTGAAATTTTGGGGAACTATATTGGGACTGATGTGAATGGTACGGCAGATGTTGGTAATGCGGAGGGGATTCAGATTTATGATTCTTCTTGTAGCGGAGGATCAGGTTGTTTTATTGGTGGAAATGCGGAAGGAAAAAGAAATGTTATTTCTGGTAATGATGATAATGGAATAAGGTTTGCAGGTGATTCTTCGGGATGGACAGTGGCGAATAACTACATTGGAATAAATAAAAATGGAGACACGGCTTTAGCGAACGCTTCAAGTGGTGTTTATATTCGGGATGCAGCCACAAATATTACAGTTGGATTGGCTAATTATCCGAATGTTATTTCTGGTAATACTAATCAAGGGGTTCATATTCAAGATGCGACTGGAACGATTAATATGCCTGCTAACTATATTGGCGTGAATGCGGCGGGGACGGCGGCGATTGCAAATAGCCAAAGTGGAATTTGGGCGCAAAGCGTTGGAACAGTTGTTATTGGAGATTCAAGTCACGAAAGTATCTATTCTATTATTTCTGGAAATGGCGATCGAGGGATTAGAGGTGGAAGTGGAACGGTAAGTGTTTATAGTTCAAATATTGGATTGAATGCGAATCAAGATGCGGCGATTGCTAATAGTTGGGCCGGAGTTGATGGAGTAAATATAGTAGGTAATACGCGAACAAGTGGATATAACGTAATTTCTGGTAATGGAGCATCTGGAGTTAATAATTGTAGTACAATAAAAGGTAATTTTATTGGTGTTAATAGTACAGAGACTGCAGCCATTGGTAATAGTGGATATGGAATTGTTTCTGAATGGGGAGGGGCTACTATTGGAGGATATTCGGAGGGAGAAGGAAATGTGATTGGTGGACAAAGTAGTTATCAAATTTATTTAAATACTAATACTTTTGGAGTTAATGTTTTAGGTAATTATATTGGGATGTTTAGCGATGGATTGTCGATTGCCGGGAGTGGCGAAGGTCTTCGAATTGGTGGTAGCAATACAATAGTGGGATCAGATGTGGGTTATGGCCGTAATTATATTGGAGCTTTAGCTGGATCTGGGATCATAATTAATTCATCTGCAGTTGAGAGTAATATTACGATTTTAAATAACTATATTGGGGTTGCCCCAGATGGTGCAACGGATCGAGGAGTTAGTTCTAGTGGAATTGAAATTCAGCAAGGTAAAGATATTTTTATTGGAGCAGATGAAGCAGAAACTACTTATGCTGGAAATGTGATTTCTGGTAATGGTGGAGCTGGAATTTGGCTTTCCGTGACAGAAGGATCAGTGGATGGAGTTTTTGTTCGAGCTAATAAGATTGGTACCAACGCTGCTGGTACAGCTAAGTTGGGGAACGATTCATATGGAATTCACGTCGATAGTGGGGCGGTTGATGTTTTAATTGGTGGCACTGCCACTGATGCGAGTAACATTATTTCTGGGAATGGCGCCGAGGGGATTCGCTTAAATAATAGTACCGGTGTGCAAATTCAAGGTAACTATATTGGAATGGGATCAGATGAAATAACAGATTTAGGGAATACAAATATGGGAATTAATATTATTAACGGAGCAAGTACTAATATAATTGGGTTTGGTTATGCGGACACAATTGATTCAACTAAAAGAAATTTAATTAATTATAATGGTGGTGAGGGGATAGCGATTGATGGAGTTACAAGTACTGAAAATGAGTTCCGTGGGAATATATTTGCAGTTGGTGGGGCCCAGACAGCGCGTACTTCTTTTACGAATTCTCCGAATAATGGAGTGGATATAACTTCTGGGACATTAGTTACAACGGGAAATACTAGTCGTTTTGCGGGGACCACTGATTTAACTGGAAAGGTTGATATTTATAGTTTTATTGGGGGAACAGACGTTTATGAAGGGACAGCGACGATTGCTGATGGTGCTTTCCAACTGGATATGGACTTTGCAGCGGCCGCTGACGACACGTTTATTTTTCATATTGTTGAAGAGGATGGTGATACTACAGAATTTTCTTCAGAACCTGTGGTGGCTGATGGTCAGATCCCAGCAACCCCGGTTGCTAGCGGGATGACTACGCCAGTGGCAAGTACCAATGCGCAGACTTTAACAATTACTAAAGAGGCTTATTCTTCATTAATTAGGACTGATGTGGAACCGGATGAAGTAATTTCAACGGTAGATTCAGATACTAGTGAAGAATATAGTACCGGGACTCTTTCTGAAGGGACTAATACTTTTACGTTTGTTTCTAAAGATTACTCTGATAATAATTCAGATATTTTAACAGTGACAATTGTTGTAGATATAACCGCTCCAAGTGCGCCAACAATTACTTCGCTAACAACGGCGAGCGGTGATTCGGCAACATCTTCATTTACAGTGACTGGTACCAAAGATGCCGGCTCTTCAATTTATTTGGGCGGATCACTGGCGGTGGCAGCAAGCGAAGCAACCACTTGGTCTTACGCCACAACGCTTAGTGTTGGCTCTAATGCGGTAGGGGCTTTTACTTCTAAAGATACGCTTTTAAATGCTTCTTCAGGAGTTTCAACAACAATTACCTACACACAAAATGTTCAAGAAGACCCAACCCCAGTTTCTTATGGTGGTGGTGGCAGTGGTGGCAGTGGCGGCGGAAGTGGTGGTCATTCTGATGTTATTTATGATTTTGGTTCTAGTGATGAAGAAGTTGTAGAGGAAGTGGTGGAAGAAGTGGTGGAAGAAGTGGTGGAAGAAGTGGTGGAAGAAGTGGTGGAAGAGGTTGTAGAGGAAGTTGTAGAAGAAGTTGTAGAAGAAGTTGACGCTAGTGATTTAGTGGAAGTTGTGGAAGATGAGTATTCAGTTTATGAGCCAGATGTTTCGGAGGTTGTGGAGGAAGTTGTGATTGAAGAAGAAGTAGTTGAGGAAGTTATTGAAGAGGTGGCTGAAGTGGTTGAAGAAGTAGCTGAAGATGAGGACGCGGATGAAGGAGGTTTTTTAAGTGATTTATTTGGTTCAGCAGATGAAGAGGAAGAAGAGCCAGTTTTTGTAATTGAAGTTGAAGTCCCAGCGGAAGCAGTTAATGCGGTTAGTACCAGAGAAAATGTTTTGGCAGAAGCAGCTTATGTTGAAGTTAGTGATGATGCGGATGCTGATGGGATCCCAGATAGTTTAGAAATAGCTATTATGGGATCTATTGAGGTTTTGGGAGCGGCTGATTTAAGCAAAGACACAGACCAAGATGGTTTAAATGATGGAACAGAATTATTAATGGGAACTAACCTTGAAAGCGCAGATACTGATGGTGATGGTTTGACCGATCAGGAAGAAATAACCTTAGGAACAAGCGCTGTTTTGGAAGACACAGATAGTGATGGAATTATTGATGCTGTGGAAATTGAACTTGGATTAAGTGCTACCAGTGCTGACACGGATGGTGACGGTATTTCTGATTATGTAGAAAGAAGTTACGGTGGTGGCGGTGCTTCCGGAGCTTTGGATCCCAACATTGGCATCCAGGATGATGATAATGATGGGGCTCCTGATAAATGGGAGGAAGAATTTGGAATGGATAAGATTGATTATACGGAGCCAGTGCAGTTTGCTGGTGGCTCATTTATTTTAGATATGCGAATGAGAGACACAGATGGAGATGGTCTTAATGATTGGGTAGAAATGAATCGTGGAACAGATCCAAATAATCCAGATACGGATGGTGATGGATATACTGATGCCGAAGAAATGCGACATTATTTTACTGATCCTTTGGTCCCAAATAAGGATGAGGCTAAAGTTTATCAAACTCGTCTTTCTAACTTAAAAGATGGTGTTAGATTTACTGGAAATAAAGTAACAATTACTGGTGTTTCACAACCTAACTCTCGAGTGATGGTTTACTTTTTGCCACGGGATTGGACAGCAAGTAAACAGGGGATTATAGGGGTGAGCCAAATGTTGTTGGCTAATTTATTCATGGAAAGTGATGGAAAATCTATCTACCAAGAAGAAACCTACACTGATGCATCTGGTAAATTTTTATTGCAATCAGAATTATCAAAAGGACGATTTGATGTGATTGCCCGTACTTATAATAAGGATGGAGATATTATTGATGAAACTTTGCCTTCAACTATTGAAGTTGGGGAGGAAGCAGCAGCGGGAATGGTTAAGCCTTATCAATTAGATGAGCAGATGATTGATGTTTTAGATTTGCAAGTTGTGACCGTGGCTAACAGCCGACCAATTCTTTATGGAAAAGCGACTAATGGTTATGAAGTTGAGGGTCTTTGGGCCAGTGAATTATTCTCTTCTTCATTAATGATTGATGCGGACGCTGAAGAAGGAGATTTTGTGATGATGGCTCCAGCTGATTTGGAAGATGGTGAACATAAAGTGGTGGTGCATGGGATTGATCCTTTGCAGAATTTATATACTGCCGCTATTAATGTTGATTTTATGGTGACTGGTGGAATTGTGGAAATGGCAGAACAAGATACTAATGTTCGAATGAAAGTTATTGGAATTGGACTGGGAAGTGTGTTGATTGTGATGGTTTTGTGGCTGATTGCTAAAACTCATAAGCAGCGTTTTCAAAATTAGTTGTTACTTTTTTAAGGTTTAATCGTTATAATAGGTGTTAATTCTCTAACATTTATTATTATGGAATGTAAATTAAAGTCTTTTTGTAAGTCGGTGTGGTGCAAGCGCATTGCTCTAGCCTTGTTAGTGGTAATGGTTTTTATGATTGGGAAGGCCTGCAGTAATGTTTCTCAGTATAGTTATATGTCGAGTGATTATGATTATGATTCTGGTGGTTATGTGGAATATGAGATGGCGGTGGAGTCATTGAGTGCCCGGGACATGAAATCAGCCGTGCCTACTACTTATGAAACTTATGACGAGGAAAGTTGGGATGATTCAGAGGAGGATACGTTGGTAATAAAGACGGGCTCTTTAACTTTGGATGTTAAAAGTGCACCAGATACCATGGCATCATTAACAGCGATGGCTGATGCTTACGGTGGTTTTGTGCAGGATTCAAATTCTTGGGTGCAATCTGACGAAACAATAGCTGGTTCAGTTACTTTGCGAGTGGAGGTTGAGCATTTTGAACAAGCTTTGGAAGATATTAAGGCTTTGGCTACAGTGGTTCAAAGTGAATCAATTTCTGGGCAGGATGTGACAGCTGATTACGTAGATATGCAAGCTGAGTTAACTAACTTACAAGCCGAGGAGCAACAGTATTTAGAGATTTTGGAACGGGCTTATACAGTAGAAGATCTTTTGAGTGTTAGTGATTATCTTTCACGGGTTCGGGGTGATATTGAATGGATTCAAGGACAGTTAAATTATTTAGAAAATCGTACTAGTTTTTCTACAATTTCAATTTATGTTTATGAGGAAGCCTCTATCCTAGCTCCAACCAGTGATTGGCAACCATTTGTATTGATAAAACAATCTTTCAATCAATTAGTGGTGATTGTACAAGGTTTGATTGGGCTTGGTATTTGGTTTGTGATTGTTTGGGTACCGATTTTAGTTGGTATTTACGTGGTGTATCGTGCGGGGAAATGGGGTTATAAAAAGGCGAAGAAGTAAGTGGTTTTATAAGTAGGAAGAAGGGCGGCCAAATGGTCGCCCTTTTTGTTTGGTTTTAAACTCCTACCATGTTAGTATTATTTTCCTTAAAAAGGTCTTATGCTCAAAGTTACTCGTCAGGCAGATTATGGATTACTACTTGTGGCTGCTTTGGCCTTTCATTACGCGGAAGGGGAGTATGTTTCACTTAAACATGTGGCGGAAAAGCGGAAGTTGCCGTATCGGTTTTTGGGAAAAATTGTGACGCCTTTTAAGAAAGTAGGAATTGTGGAATCTCGGGAGGGTGTAACAGGAGGATATCGATTGGCGCGAGCTCCAGAAAAGATTTCAATCCGTGAAGTTTTAGAGGCTTTAGGGGAACCACTTTCCTTAGTGCGATGTGCAGATTCCGAGCGGGCCTGCCAAAGTTTTTGTCAGTGCTTTTCTAAGAGGTTTTGGCGTGATGTTCAGCAAAAAATAGATGAGCTTTTGGATAACTACACAGTGGCGGATTTAATAGAAGAGGGCAGTGTTCCTAACGTACAATTTAAAATTTAAAAAATGCTTTCAGTTAAAAATTTACAAGTTCAAGTCGAAGGGAAAGAAATTTTACACGGTATTGATTTACAAATTAAACCGGGAGAAGTACACGCGATTATGGGGCCGAATGGTTCGGGTAAAAGTACGTTTTCTAACGTTTTGATGGGACATTCTAAATACAAAGTTACAAACGGAGAGATTGAATTTAGAGGGCAGAATTTATTGGAATTGGAACCAGAAGAAAGAGCACGACTCGGAATGTTTTTGGCTTTTCAGTATCCAAAAGAAATTCCAGGAGTGTCTTTGGTGTCTTTTTTGCGGGCGGCTTATAACGCGGTTCGTAAAGATAAAGATCCTATCTCGCTTTATCATTTTAAAAAATTGCTGGAAGAAAAAATGGAGTTAATTGGATTGTCGTCAACATTTATGAGTCGCTCTTTGAATGAGGGGTTTTCTGGTGGTGAGAAAAAGAAAGTCGAAATTTTGCAGATGGCAATGCTTGAGCCGCGATTGGCGATTTTGGATGAAACTGATTCGGGATTGGATATTGATGCTTTGAAAACAATTTGTGAGACTGTGCAGGCAATTCGTAGTCCTAAACAAAGTATTTTACTTATTACTCATTATCCGCGGATTTTGGATTATATTACGCCGGATAAAGTTCATGTTTTGATGAATGGGAAAATTGTGATGGAGGATGGAGAACGATTGGCACGTAAGTTAGAGGAGCAGGGATATGATTATGTGCGCGAAAAAATGGGAATCAAAAGTTTAGGACTTAAAATTGTTAATTAATGGGAGCACTTGATTACATTCAGGATTTGGATCGAGCGGTTTTTGATGAAGCTAATCAGCAAAGTTATGCCAAAAAAGCGCAGAAAGGACTTAGTGAAAAATTAGTGCGACGAATTTCTAAGGAAAAAAAAGAGCCGGGATGGATGCTTGAATTGCGACTTGAAGGTTTACAAAAATTTACGGAAATGGAATTGCCGGAGTGGGGAGTAAATTTAAAGGATTTGGATTTTGATGACTTGATTTATTATGCTTCTCCAGAAGAAATGAAGGGTTATGCTACATCTTGGGAAGATGTTCCTGCGGATGTAAAAAGAACGTTTGAAAGATTGGGAATTCCAGAGGCTGAGCGTAAGGTTTTGGCTGGGGCTGGGGCGCAATATGATTCACTTAATGCTTATCATAATTTAAAAGAGGAATGGGAGAAATTGGGGGTGATTTTTGAGGACATGGATGTGGCGGTGCAAAAATATCCGGATTTGGTGAAAAAATATTTTATGAAAGCGGTACCTGTTAAAGATCATAAATTTACGGCTTTGCACACGGCTGTGTGGTCGGGAGGGACGTTTTTGTATATTCCGAAAGGGGTGCATGTGGACCAGCCATTGCAGGCTTATTTTCGGATGAACGCCCAAAATATGGGACAGTTTGAGCATACCTTGATAATTGTGGAGGAAGAGGCGCAGGGGCATTATGTTGAGGGATGCTCAGCACCAAAATACGGCTCGACTTCGTTGCATGCTGGGTGTGTGGAAATTTACGTGAAAAAGAACGCGCGTTTTCGATACTCAAGTGTGGAAAATTGGTCGCAAGATACTTACAATTTAAATACTAAACGGGCGATTATAGATGAAAACGGGTTAATGGAATGGGTTGGTGGGAATTTGGGGAGTGGCAAAACAATGCTTTATCCGTGTTCTGTGTTGCGGGGAAAGCGATCTAAATCAGATCATTTAGGAATTGCGTTTGCGAATAAGGGACAGATTCAAGATGTAGGCGCTAAAGTTATTCATGTTGGTGAAAATACGACATCTACGGTGCTTTCAAAAGGAATTTCTAAAGGTGGTGGTGAATCGATTTATCGTGGTCTTTTACAGATTAATAAGGGAGCTAAGGGAGCTAAGGCAAACGTCCGTTGTGATGCTCTTATTTTGGATGGTGATTCGCGGAGTGATACTTATCCGGATTTGCGAATTCATGAGGAAGATGTGGCGATTGGGCACGAGGCTAGTGTGGGAAGGATTTCTGAGGAGCAGCTTTACTATTTGCGAAGTCGAGGACTTTCTGAGGATGAGGCGTTGGCTATGATTGTGAATGGATTTATTGAGCCGATTATTAAGGCTTTACCACTGGAATATGCCGTGGAAATGAATCGTTTAATTGAGATGGAAATGGAGGATTCAGTTGGTTAATTAATTTTTATGAAAATTTTGTTAAAGAAAAATCAGCGAGTAACGAAGTTGCCGAGTAAGGAGGTGCGGTATGTGTTGGGTGAAGGCGTAAAATTGGAACTTAGTTTGGAGCAAGCTGAGGGAGAAGTGATGGTGGAATTACGTGGCGAGGGGAGTGAGGTTGAGTCAGTGGTTTATTTGGTCTCGCGTGATGGTGATTCAAAATTTAATCTGGAACATCGGCATGTTGGACTAAATACAAAGTCTAAAATGATTCAGAAAGTAGCGTTAATTGGGACGGCACAGGCTGAATTAGTTGGAACAGTGCGAATGGATGCGGGGTGTAAGGGGGCCGAGGGCGACCTAGCTCAGCATAGCCTGCTACTTAGTCCCGAGGCTAAGATCAATGCTAAGCCTAATTTAGAAATTGGGCACCACGAAGTGAAGGCTTCGCATGCTTCGACCATGGAAAGAGTTGATGATGAAAAGTTGTTTTATTTAACATCCCGCGGAGTTTCTAAAAAAGAGGCTCAGCAACTTTTAATTGAAGGTTTTTTTAAAGGGGCTTCTCAAGATTTATTAACCATTTTGTTATGATTTCTCGTTTTCCGTTTTTTAAAGAAAATTCAAATGTTGTTTATTTGGATAGTGCGGCTACAACTCAGCGTGTTGATGTTGCGCTTGGAGCGGAAATGGATTTTTACACAAAAATGAACGCTAATGTTCACCGTGGTTTGTATCCTATGGCCGAAGAGGCCACGGAAAAATACGAAGCAGTACGTGAGATAGTTCGGGTGTTTTTGAATGCGCCAAGTAGCGACGAAGTGGTTTTTACGCGTGGAACAACTGAATCTTTGAATTTAGTGGCACAAGGTTATGGGGGAATGATTTTGCAGGAAGGAGATGAAATTTTGCTAACTATTATGGAGCATCATTCTAATTTAGTGCCGTGGCAAATGGTGGTTAAACAAACTGGTGCTAAATTGCGGTTTGTGGATTTGGATGAAGAATTTAAATGTAATGATCAAACAAAGATTGTGGCTGTGACGGGGCTTTCTAATACTTTGGGACAACGTGTGGATTTAAAAAAAGTTGTGGCTGAGGCGCGGCGAGTGGGGGCAATTGTAGTTTTGGATGCGGCGCAAATGGCAGCGCATTTACCAATTGATGTGCAAAAGTTGGGGGTGGATTTTGTGGCGTTCTCAAGTCATAAAATGTACGGCCCAACTGGAGCGGGAGTTTTGTGGGGGCGTAGAGAATTGTTAGAAAAAACGGAGCCCATAATGGGTGGTGGAGACATGATTCGTGAGGTTTATTTAGATCATTCAACTTGGAATGATGTGCCGTATAAGTTTGAATCTGGAACACCAAATATTGCGCAGGTTTTGGGGATGGGTGCGGCCATTGAATTTTTGAGGGAAGTTGGTTTTGATAAAATTCAGGCGCATGATGAAAAGTTAATGAAATATTTAAAAGAGCGTTTAAGTGAATTAGATTTTGTGAAGATTTTTGGTGATGAGCATGTGGGGATTTTATCTTTTATTATGGATGACATTCATAATCATGATGTAGCCGCGATTCTTGGGGAGAAGGGGATTTGTGTACGCGCGGGGCATCATTGCACTATGCCTTTAATGCAGAAAATGGGTATTCCAGGAACAACCCGTGTTAGTTTTGGAATTTATAATACAGAAAAAGATGTGGATGATCTGATGACCTTTTTAAAAGAAGTGGCAAATAAGTTTGCCCGTTAGCGATCCATTATTTTGGCGTCTTGTTTTACCATCCGACGCATCATAATTGGAAAAATCAAAACACTTACAACCACATTCAAAACAATACTGACGTAAAGAATTGGTGGAATTAGAGCAAGTTCAAGGGCAATAAAAGCAATGGCTACTTCGACGGTGCCGCGACTACTCATGCCCCAACCTACCAGATATAATTGTTTCCAACTTAAATCATTAACAAGTGGTTTGCTGAGCAGGCTGCCAGTGATTTTTCCAAATAATCCAATAAAAATTACAATGGGAATAACCCACCATTGTTCAGAAATTGCATCAAAACTAAAGTTAGTTCCCATGCTTATAAAAAAGAACGGGATCAGTAAAATTAGTATCCATTTTTCAATGGCTTTTAAAAAATGTTTGTCGCGACCAATAAAGTTGTGAGCTAGAATTCCGGCGGCAAAAAGAAGCATGGCAATTCCAAGATGTCCTAATCCACTAGCCATAACATTTCCGGTGGCAAAATAAATAAGGACCATAAATAAAATTAATCCAAATACTTCTTCGACAATTCCAGACCCCATTAAAATTGCTCCTAATTTGGTTTGGAGTTTTTTCATTTCTAATAAAACAGTGGCTTTGGTAGCTTCGGCGGTAATGGCTAAACAAATTCCAACGGCAATAGCCGCAATCCATGAAAATCCAACAAGTTTTAAGACTATAGTAGAAAGAATAAGTGGTGTAATAGAAGCGGTAATAGCAAGAGCAAAAGCATCTTTTCTTTCCTTAAAAAGCAAACACCACGAAACTTCAAAACCAGCTAAAAACATTAAAGTTAAAAACCCAAAATCTCCTAAATGGTTAATGGTTTCTAGGTGAGGAATTAGAAAAAGGTCTTTTAAAGGAGTTGCTCCGAGAATTATTCCAGCACCAAGTAAACCAATAACTTTTGGTAAATGAATTTTGTGGGCCAGGCGCATCATCACGTATGAGAAGCCGATGCAGGTGATGATTGTTAGAACTAACATCATATTTAGGGAGGTTTTGTAGTATCATAACACAGGTTATGAATCCTTAATTAATTCTTATGAAAAATGTGGCTTTAAAAGCGGCTAAGCAGGCTGGAGATTATCTTTTGTCTAATTTTCGAAAGGATCCGAAATTGATGTTAAAAAGGGGGAGTGCCAAGGATGTAGTAACAAAATACGACAAAGAGAGTGATCAGATGATTCGTCGTGAAATTGAGGCGATTTTTCCAGATCATAATTTGGTGACTGAGGAGGGAGGGGAGTTTGATCGAAATAGTGAATATACCTGGTTAGTGGATTCTCTGGATGGGACTGGAAATTTTGCAGTTGGAAATCCGTTTTTTGCAGTTTCAATTGGGGTGATGAAGGGTAAGGAATTGGTTTTGGGTGTGATTTACGCACCTTATTTAAATGAGTTGTATGTAGCGGAAAAAGGGAAAGGGGCGTATTTGAATGGACAGAAATTAACGGTGTCTGAGGTGGCGATGTTGAAAGATTCTTATGTGACTAGTTGTGAAGGTGGTGATTCAGAAAGGAAACAGCTTAATCCTATTAATTCGCGTTTGTATCCTAAAGTGCAAGATTTGCGAAAATTAGGGAGTGCTGCTTTGGAGTGTGCGTGGGTGGCATCGGGTCGGGCGGAAGCTTATTTTACAACTAAAATTTGTAATTATGATGTGGCGGCCGGAGTTTTGTTGGTTGAAGAGGCAGGAGGTAAGGTGAGTGATTTTGAAGGTCGTTGGTGGCAGCCGATTCAAGATGGGTTTTTGTTTTCCAATGAATTGGTGCATGAGGAGTTGTTGCAAGTGGTTAAAGGTGCGCTATAATAGCGGCCCCGTTAAGTTGATCCGCCTCTACTTTAAGCGTGCGTTTCACGATACGGATCCTGCTCTTTGCCATCTGCCCCAGGAAGGAAATTGCGTATGTATGACGAGCATAGCTCGCCTTTGCGTCATAAGTTGGCTGCCGTGGCTTTTGTTTTGGTTGTTGGACAGTTGTTGCTGTTCCCGACCGGCTGCTCGGTTCCCAGCCCTGACGAGACCACCCCACCCTCGGCGGCCATGGAGCGTGAGCTTCCGCCGCTGCTACCTTCGCTGGACCCTGAGTCCCTGAAGACCTCCTGTGATGAGGTCTACGAATCCGAATCGATCAACTGGGCCCTGGACATGAGCGCCAAGTCGTTCAAGGCCTTTGATGGTCCGATTTCGGTGCCGTTTGGGATGTACGAACGGGGTCCAGTGGAAATGGATTACCCGGAGATCGAGAGGGTTCTTGAATACAACAAGAAGCCGACTCGGGATCTGACGTTCCCCCCCCTGGTTCTGGGTAGCCCTCTGATTCAGTACGGTAATCGAGACAAGCCCAAGACAGAGTTGTTCTACCTGGTGAGATGGTGCGAACGGTACTGGTCGATCGCCTACGGTGATCCGATCGTGGCCACTCGCCTCAACACTCCACCAGAAGCCCCCTGAACACAACCACGGGCGCGGACAGGCAAAACAAGAGCAGGCAAAATCTCCCGGTTGCGTGAACAGCGGCCGGGGGATTTGTCTATGCGTGGGGACAAACCTGCGGGTTAAACCTTCCCCAATAAATACTCTTTACGTCTTTTTTCTGGGAATTTTTCAATGGCGTAGCGCAGCATGGTACGCGGCATATCTTGATAATGTTTTTTGAGGAATCTTTCTTCGGTGGCTAGGTTTCTATTACCAATTTCACGTAGCATCCAACCCACTGCTTTGTGCATTAAATCATGTTTTTCGTGAAGGAGTAGTTCGGCGATTTTAAGGGTGTCTTTGAATTTCTTTTCTTTAATAAAAGCAAAGGTAGAAATAATGGCGATTCGTTTTTTCCAAAGGTTAGGGGATTTGGCAAAGGTGTATAAAACCTCGCGGTCTTCTTTTAATAAATAGTGTCCCAAAATATAGGGTGCGGAAGTGTCTACTAAATCCCAATTGTTGATGCGGGTGGCATTGTTTAAATAAAGATTTATGTATGGGAGAACATTTTCTTCTTCTTTAAAGGCTTTTTCGTATTGTATCCGTAGAATAAAAAGTGCCACCATGCGTTCTTCGTGAATTCTAGAGCGTAGGAGTTTTTCGATATCTTTCAAGTAAAGACCCTGATGGGTTTCGGCAGATTTTCTTAACTCTGGTACTTTAATTCCAATAAAAACATCACCTTCCCCATACTCGCCGGGGCCGGTTTTAAAAAACTTTTGCAAAATTTCAGCATGACTTAAATCTGCTTTTTTCTGAAGCTCTTTTTTAAGATCGCTTAAATTCACGCTCTTAGTATAGTACACTTTGCACACAATGGACATTTATCAGGAACAAATTATCGATTTAGCCAAGAATCCGCTTAATAAACGCGAGATGAAAGATGCTACAAAAACGCATTCTGGAGTTAATGTAACTTGTGGTGATCACGTGCGTATTTATTTAAAGTTAGAAGAAGAGAAAATAGTGGAAGCTAGTTGGGAAGGAGAGGGCTGTGCAATTAGTACTGCTTCGGCTTCTTTGCTTACCGAGGAACTAAAAGGGAAAACCCTGGATGAGGTTCGAACGTTAAAAAAAGAAGATCTTTTTGAAATGTTGGGAATCGACAAATTAGGTCCTGGACGAGTTAAATGCGTGACTCTTTCTTTAGAGACCTTGAGGGAATGTGTCACCGACTAAATGCATTCCAAACAAGGTGTTTACAATAGCTAAAACCCAGCGCCAGAAGAATTCAACTGGTTCTGGTTCGGCTGATCCATAGAGTGGATTGTCAACGTTGTGAACAAATAACTGCTCCCCATTAACTGTAAATTGAATGTTAATGGGTAATGTTTCTAAACCATCGTCGTTTTTGGCAGTAATTTCTACTTGGTAAGTGCCTGGTTCAAAGTCAATTGGGGAGCGGACATTGAAAATATTTCCTTTAGTTTTTTTGATTACTTGAACAGTGTCATCTTTTCCATACCAAGTTACTTCTACTTCGGTTGTGTTTTTGGTTTCTCCAGCCAATTCCATTTGTTCGTATTTGTTTTGTTCTAGGAAAAGATTCAAGATTTCCATGTCAGTTGGGACTTCTTCAATAGTTTTTTCTCCGTAGAAAAATACAGGGTAATTATCTCCAGTTTGAAAAGTAAATGATTCGCTGCTACTAGCGGTTTTGTCTTTTTCGATGAAGCCTATTTGGACTAAGACAGTACTATTTATAGGATAAGCTTCAGTTGGGGTATAGATAAGTGAGTAAATTTGATAATCAGTGCTTTGTTCGTGGTTTAATTTAAACTTAGATGGATAACCGTTTATGTTTAGGGAAATAGTGCTTTCTACAATTCCTTCTTTGTCTCCTAGGACAATAATAATCGGTTCCAAGAGAGTTTGTTCTTCTTGAGTTGGATAATCAAAGAGAACAATAGCGTTTTCGTTGGTAGAAATAGGAGTTGCTTCTTCTTTGGCTTCTTCGGTAGTTGTTTCAGGGATTTCGTCTGGAGTAACTGTTATATAGCGAATAACTTCTTCTGGTTCTGGGCAAAATAGTTCTTCTTCAACAATTTCTTCTTCAGCTTCATCGTTATCATCATTAGGGTCAGGATTTCCCCAGAAATAGACTGGTTCAGATCCGCCACCACTAGTTGTGCCTCCGGATCCACCACCATAAACAACAGTAACGGTGTCTTCACAAGTTGCACATTCTTCACAAACAATTGGTTCAGCACAAACATCACAAGTTGCACATTCTTCACAAACAATTGGTTCAGCACAAACAATTGGGTCAGCGCAAACAATTGGGTCAGCGCAAACATCACAGGTTGGGCATTCTTCTTGCTCCGGAAGAGCAGTTACCGTAACTGTGAAAGTTTTTTGACTAAATTTAATAGGATCT
>JABJMC010000031.1 GCA_018659585.1 Candidatus Peregrinibacteria bacterium | reverse complement strand
CACGGTTTTCATAATTAAATCATCAAAATCCAAAGCTTGATTTTGAGCTAATCTCTTCTGATAAATTGGATAAAGAACAGCTACTTGTTCACTAAAATTACTATGCGCTTGCCGCGCGAATTCATCTGGTGAAAGTAGGGCATTTTTGGCCCCGGCAATGTGCGCCAAAACCGCCTTATGATTTAATTTATCCTTAGAAATGCCTCGTTCCTTCATGATTAATTTCATTAATACTTGCGAATCCGTATCATCGTAAATTACAAATCGATTTTCAAATCCTAATAAATGTAAATAACGTCGTAAAATCTGCACACATACCGAGTGAAAAGTTCCCACCACGGGCAAATCCGAGCGATTCAAATTAATTCCTTTGGCTGTTTCCCACATCATATTTGCTTGTTTTTCACCATACATTAAATCCAAAATCCGCCGTTTCATTTCATTCGCCGCTTTATTAGTAAAAGTCACAGCCAAAACATTGTGGGGCGAAACTTTTCTCTCACTCATCAGATAAGCAATGCGGTGCGTCAAAACCCGAGTTTTACCACTTCCGGCCCCGGCCAAAATAAGCACTGGTCCATCAGTTGTTTGAACAGCTTCGGTTTGCGGCTCATTAAGTCCTTGTAAAATTGGGTGTGTTTCCATGGGGGATTAATTTAGGAGCCTCTGAAAAATACACCGTTAACTGCAATTTGCAAACATTGGCTGCAAATTGTTCAGACCTCCTCGACGTATCGTTTCTGATACGCTTTCGTCGATCTTTACAATTTTCGCTCAAAGTTTGCAAATTTCGTCATAACCCCGTATTTTTCAGAGGCTCCTTACCATGTCTACATGATCCGAAAAATCGTTTTTTATATAGTTCCAATTTGGGCCGTATTTGTAGCCACGGCTTACTTTTACGAGCACCGCACTTATTTCAGTTCTATTAGTCCAGAAGTCGGCAACTCCACTCTTGAAACAGTTTTATTTTTTACGATTTTAGTGTTTACGCAAATTTTATTTTGGGGCCTTATCACATTTATTGCCCGCCAACTAAAAATCACTCGCCTTAATTGGTGGATGATTGTTTTAATGTTTTTTATAAGTAGTGTGGTTTTTTGTGGGATTCGTTTTGCTTGGGATGACTTTGCTATGTATGAGGGCAGTCCGTTAATGAATGGAGAAACGCAGTATGGCGAAGATTGGTCCACCATTGAACCACAAGTTCAAACCACTTCACTTTCTTCCGCAATTTTAAACATAGGAGCCACTTTTGCTTTGCCTTTTCTAGAACTAATTTTGGTGATTTTAGCGATTTGTTCTTTGGGATTTGGGGTTTTGCGGTTATTCAGATTTTCTCTGCCCCCTCCTTATAAAATCGCTTTTAGTTTGGGATTAGGCTTAATGGGATTTAGTTTAGTTTTATTTGTGTTAGCGCAGCTGAATTTGTTTTCCGTCATTCCGGTTCTAGTCCTGCTAGGGCTTTCGCTTTTAGTTGGATATAAAGATTTAATTGAATTATTTAAATATTTAAACAAAGAAGCCTCCTTAAAAATCAAACCATTTAATCCCAAAAGTTTCGGGCTTTTAGTTTTAATTCTCTTTATTTTTGCTCTTAATTTTATCGAAGTTAATTTTCCAGCCCCTTCTGGGTTCGATGATTTTCGTCTTTATTTGAATCTTCCTAATTTGCTGGCAGATTCGCATGGTTTTATTCACGGCCAAAGTCCATATGCTTTTACTTTGATTCAGGGATTAGGTCCGCTGCTTTTCAAAAATATTATTTTTTCTAAGTTAATTTTATTTGTCTTTTTCCCACTGGCGATGCTGCCACTTTATTTATTTGTAAAATCTTATTTTTCAAAAAACATCAGCCAGTTGTTACTACTTTTAACAGTTTCAATTCCTACTTTTTACGCCCACACTTACCTTCAAGTTAAACCAGATTTTATTTTAGTTTTCTTGAGTTTACTAGCTTTAATTAGTTGGCAGTTTTGGGTGGATAAAAAAGAAAACAAATGGATTTATTTAGCTGGGGCTTTAGTTGGCTTTGCCTTTACCGTAAAAATAACCGCCGCGTTTTTAATAGTTGCTTTGTTTGTGATGGTTTTATGGCGCACCCGCGTCCTCAAAACAATATTAATCTTTGGAATTACGATTTTAGTCGCTGCCTCTCCCTGGTTAATTAATAATTTAGGCGCCGCCATTATCACGGATTCATACTCTTTGAATGCTTTAGTTTATGACACTATCAACCCTTCACCTTCACTTAATTGGGAGGAGTTAGGAATGCCCACAGAATCCTGCGTTTCCACCGGAGCGGCTGATGCTGATTATGGTCGTTATACCCAAGATCGCGGCAACTCAGTTCTTCAATTTTTAATGCTCCCTTGGGACGCTACCCAGCACGCTTCTTCTCAAATTATTTATTCCAATCTTAGTTTTCTTTTCTTAGGATTGCTGCCCATTCTTTTCTTTATCAAAAAACCATCTAAACAATTTATTTCGATAACCTTAGGTGGGTTAGCTTTTTGGTTTGCTTGGGGGTTTTTAGGTTCTGGTGTGATTTGGTATGGGTTTTCCGGATTTGTTTTTCTTTTGTTTTGGTTAATTGCCAGTTTGGATTTATTTATTAAACACTCTAAGTTTACGCGTGTTTTTGTAGGGATATTTTTAGTTATTTGGGTTGTTTCGGGCTTTTATCTGCGAGGTAATCTTTTCTTTAATCGCACCCACAAATTAATGCCGTATATTTCTGGACTCGCGACTTACGAGGAGTTCTGGGAATACACTTATCCTGGTTATGAGTTTTTGACCAAAATGTTTAATGAGGATTTCCCAGAGGCCACAATTTTTACCACTAGTCCTGCTAATTTTTATTATTTAATTGAAAATAACGAGGAAAGAATTTTATTTGATCAGTTTTATGATGATTTGAATTGTTTATTATATGACCGCGACGAGAACCTTTTTGCAGAGCGTTTAAAAAATTCCGGCTTTGATTTTATTGTTTTGCCAGTCCCAGAATATGACCCAGCTTATCCGCCTGATTTTTATACTCTCAAAGAGCGCATTTTAGAAATGGTGAATGATAATATTCCTTTTGTTTACACAAACGGTGAAATTTATATTTATTATTTAGCTGCCTAATTGTTTTAGGATTTTGCGAACACTAGCCTCGGCTTGATCATCGCCACCTTTGCGCGCTAAATTCAGCATTTTTCGATAAGTCGCTTTATAGGATTTCGCTTTTTCTAAGTTTTTAATATTGCGGACTTTTTTGGATAGCTCACTATATTCACCCATATAGCAAGCGCGCATTAAATCATCATTTCGCGAATGTTTGGCAAAATATCGAGCTTTAGAAAAGTTTTTTCTTTTTATATAGTAGACCGCAGCATTGTGATAAGCGTTTTGAATTAATTTTTGGTCACGTAGTTTTTCAAAATAGAAAATCGCTGAATTAAATTGATTTTCCGCCATTAAACGAATTCCTAAATTTCGATAAGCAATATCTAAATTTCGATCCACCAATTCTCGTTTACTGCTTATTAAATAGGCTAATTGAGCTCGTTTCACTATTGTCCGCGGATCAATTTGGGCGGTCTGAACTTCGGCGTCCAGTACATCCAACAGATTAGTAGTTAGCAATTCTGTAATCGGAAGAATGTCATCATAGTCTGTGTATTTTTTAAAACTTCCATTCGTAGCCTCAATATCTATCCCCCGAAAATGCAAACAAACATGCTTTGGTAAAATTTTAATTTGCAAATCACCAATCGGATATTTAAGGGTATAAAGAAAAGAATAAAGCGTCACAATTTGGTTACAATCACCAATCAATTTCTCTTTCAAAGGATTTTTAAGAAGTTTCCCAAAATTAGCACTTTCTTGATACGCATAACGTGGTCCCGGCCGTAAATAAGACATAATCGTGGCCAAGTACATTATTTGATTTTCAGAATGAATAGGAAACTCAATCCCCAGCTTTTTAAAATGCTCAAAAACTGCCGAACGATTTAATTTATGCATGGCCTCGTAATCCAAAAAATCTTTTTTCATAAGTTCCACATCTTCATACATGCGGCGCCTTACTCGTTTTTTTAAATAAACATAGTTTTTATATTTCTTTTCCATCCACAAATTCAAGATCACTAAGTTTTCTTGCATTAATTTTTCTAGTTTTTTGTGAGCCCGCGAGCGGCTACTCCCAGATTTAACTTTCCGAAAAAACTTATCCGCCTTTTTTTCAAAAGGATGAACATATTTCGAGAAAAGTTGAAGGAGGGCTTTTAGCATTAGCCCCATTATAACGAATACTCACCCACTTCCTAATGGTGAATGTAAATTTCAGTGCCAACTTCCGAGAATTCATAAACTGTTATCGCATCATCCGGAAGCATTCTAATGCAACCATGACTTACTGGAATTCCAATATGAGTGAGAGCCTCACTCCAGAACACACCACCATCAGATTCTAAGTATGGCAACGCGTGGAAACCATGTCCCCAAGAAGTAAATCCTTGCCAATACGGCATTCGATAATGTGGCCAGGCTCCACCAATACGAAGTTCTTGTTTATTTAAAACATGCCAAGTTCCAGTTGGAGTTGGAGTGCTAGATGCACCAGAACTAATAGTCATTTGATAAACAGTATCTTCCCCGACCTTCAAAGACATTTGTTGGTTAGAAAGATTAATATCAAATGAGCGCTCACCTTCTAAGCTAGCAGTGTCACCGCTCATAGTTTTCATAAATCCTAAAACGCTCTCATCCGCTTCGGTTACCTCTCCTACTGCAACATCTACTGCCACCTCAAAATCATCAAACCAAGTTATTTTTTCCGCTACCAACCCAAAGTGTTCACGATAAATAGTGTCACCTTCTGGGGCAATTGAGGTAAAGGCAAAAGTAGCTGTTTTTCCAGGTTGCACCACATCTTCCACCATTTTTATTCGATTATTTCCTACCCAACCAGTATCAGTCCCTTGTTCAAAGAAAGAGCTAGCTCGATCTTGCTCATAAGTTGTCCCTAAATTAACCATGGTTTTATCTAAACAACCACTGCTTATTCCATACCAAGTTGTGTTACCAGTGTTTTCTACATAAATCTCTACTCTAAATTCATCACCAGTATTAATGTCTTCTGTTAAACGAACTTCAGTGACCTCTGCGCTATAAACAGGTTCTTCGATATCATCTTGCCAAAAACAAACTCGTTTAATCCCTTCTTTAATTGGTTCAACTTCATCTTTATCAAGCGGGTTAACAGAACTCGCTGATAAGAAAGAAACTCGGTATTGAGCCCGCATTACACCACGTTTTGTAGTGTCCGAAGGGCTAAAAGAAGCTGCTTGAAAATTTTGACTTATTTTAAGAGCGACTATTGGCTCTAGCTCACTTTCAATATAGTTTTCTCCAATTCCCATCCCAATTGTTAAAGCAATCATTGCGGCTACAATCCAGGGCTTTTTAGGATGAAAAATCTTAATTTTCTTTTTTTTCTTCTTATGAGGATGCGCATGATGCCCATGTTTGTGTCCATGATGTACCTGATGCGGATGATTCATTTAAGGTTTGTTTTTATTTTGATCTTCCCTTTAGTTTAACATATTTAGCAGGTTGTTTCAAGAGATATTTTTAAGTTTGTAAGAGAAGAAAAGGGAGAGTGTTTCTCGAGCAAACGTCCCGCGTAAGCGAGAAAGGTTCTCATTGGATCATGTATCCAATGAGGTTCTTTCCAGTTGCGAGAGGAATATTCTCCCTTTTCCTCAACTCAACAACTTGGAAAGCTCCTTCTTAAATGAGTCAACATCTTTAAATTGTCTATAAACCGAAGCAAACCTGATATAAGCCACTTCATCTACATTTTTCAAAGCATCCATTATAAATTCCCCAATTAAAGTTGAGGGGATTTCTTTACCATGTGCCCCTAATTTATCTTCTAAGTCATTTAAGATTTCCTCTACTTGGGCCTCGGTCACTGGCCGTTTTTCACAAGATTTCCAAATTCCACCCTCAATTTTTTCTCTTTGATAAGGTTGGCGTGAACCATCTTTTTTAATCACAATAAAATGTGAGGTTTCAACTCTTTCAAACGTTGTAAACCTGAATTTGCATTTTTCACATTCCCGGCGCCGACGAATTTGGCGTCCTTCATTAGTATCCCGTGAATCTAGTACACGGGTGCTTTCTTTTTTACACTTTGGACAAATCATAAGAAATTAGTAAAGAGTTTCTTCATAACAATTATTGTACTCATCTTGCTCAGAAATAGCGTTGGTTGGGTCAATACAAGCTTTAACTAAGTGAATTCCTTCTAGGGGTTCCAACACTAATTCCGAAACACCATCAACTAAAGTAAAAGCATTATCCGAAAACATGGCGTAACTATAAACCCATTCTCTATTTCCATCTACATATAAGTATAAATAAGGTTCGTAATCTGTTGTTTCAACATCTAAAACTCCTTGATTTTGGACAGTTACCAACAAAGAGCCATCACCATGAGCCACATCAGTGACAACTAAATCCGGGTAAGGAGGAGTCTGTTCAATCTGAAATTCACCCAAAAATAGGGACCCATTGGATAAAATTCCAACGCCAAGCACCATGAACATTAGGCCAGCGACAATAAATAGGGAAGCGTGTTTTCTCATATAAAGGAAGGGTAAAGGGTTCCAAAAAAGGTTATTTAGTGATATAATAAACTGATTAAAAAATAAGTCAAAAATGTTTTCAAATTTAGCCAACATTTCGATCGGACCACTGGTAATGGCGCTCATCTTAGCCGCCTTACCAATCCTGATATGGATGAACCTGCTTTTTAAGAAGGACAAAGCCACTAAAATCACCCTTTTAAAGGTGTTTTTATTTGGGGCTTTTTCAGTGGTACCACTCATGGTCATTCAGTATTCTTGGTTGTTTTTTAATGACGTAGACCTCTACACAACGGTTGAACATAGTGTAAATAACATTCATTTAGGATTTTTAATGACTTTTATTGCGGTTGGTGTGTTCGAAGAAGTCACTAAGTTTAATATGGTGCGCCATCTTAAATGGGCCAATGTAAAAATCAACACTATTAACGAAGCAATTCGTTATTTATTTGTGATTGCCTTGGGTTTTGCCTTTACGGAAAATATTTTTTACTTTTATTCCATTGCCATGAGTTCGCAGTTTAACAATTTAATTGCGGCTTTTATGTTTAGGTCAACTTTTACGGCCGCGGCACACATGGTGTTTTCGGGAATTGTTGGATATTACTATGCGATTGGGAAATTTGGGAATCCAGTCTTGGAATTAGATCGTTGGACTGGTCATCGTCACAAAGTTTTGGAATGGATTCAAAAAACAGTTGGGCTAAAAAGTAAAAGCCTTTTTCATCTGGAAAAGACTATGCAGGGATTGTTTCTTGCTATGGCTTTGCACGCCGCTTTTAACTTTGCGCTCCAATTAAATAAAATCAGTTATGCGGCCGCGATTGTGGTAGCTGGTTTTGCTTTAGTACTTTATTTAAGTAAAAAAAGAATGACTTATTTAGTGTTCACCGAAGAAGAAAAAGCGCGACCTTCTACTATTGGTAAGGAAGAAGAAGACGTGGTAATTGAGTTAATGGGAATGTGGCTTAATGAGGAAAAATATCAAGAAGTTATTGAAATTTGTGATCGCTTAGCAAAGCGTGATCCAGATAATAATGTTGTAAAATTATTTAAGGCCAAAGCAATTGATCTCAAAAAAATCGCTCGTGTTAAAAAAGCCATTAACCTTCTTTTTTCTGATGAAGATTATGACGTGGAAAAAGAAGAATTAAGTTTATTTGAGCGTCTTAAAAAATCTCAGGACAAACAAGAAGAAATTACAAAGAAGTAATTCGTTCCCGTTCTGCTTCTGCAAATTCATCTGTCATCCCCGCGATGTAGTCTTTGATGACAATTTCTAATGGTACGCCAGTTGAAATTGCTTGCTGGTCTTCTTTTGGTAGGTGATTTGGGCTTTGGTGATAATTTGCAAATAAGTCTTGAATAATTTGCTGACCTCTTTTTGATAAAGCCAGCACTTCAGGATGAAAGTAAAAATTATCTGCCAGGAAATCTTTCAATTCTTTGTTCCAAGTCGCAACTTGGGGACTAAAACAAATGAGGTTTTTTTCTGGGTTTGAGGCTTCGATTAAATCCTGAATCATTAATCCAATCATTTTGCTTACTGTTCGTGCGCGGTGAATTGTTTGATCTTTAATTTCCCCATAAGTTTGCGTTACTTTTTCGGTGGCTGCCTGCCAAATAGGCAAATTTTGGAGTTGGTTTTCCGTGATTAAACCAGAGCGCAAACCATCATCAACATCATGATTATTATAGGCAATCTCATCTGATAAATTCACTACTTGTGCTTCTAAACTGGCTCCTTCAAAGTGGTTATTTTTCTGATCCCAGGGAGTTTGGTGCTTCATTAAACCCTGACGTACTTCGTGCGTTAAATTAAGTCCATGAAAGTCTGGATAAACTTGTTCTAATTCTTCAACAATGCGGCGACTTTGTTCATTATGCTCAAAAGATAATTCAAAGGGTTTCAATAATTCATTCAGAGCTTCTTCGCCAGCATGCCCAAAAGGCGTGTGTCCTAAATCATGCGCCAGTGTAACAGCTTCAGCTAGATCTTCGTTCAAACCAAGGGAGCGTGCAATATCTCGACTTATCTGAGTTGCTTCCAAAGTATGAGTTAAACGCGTTCTATAATGATCTCCATGATGCGCCACAAAAACTTGAGTTTTCATTTTCAGACGACGAAAGGATCGACTATGAATAATTCTATCCCGATCTTTCTGAAAAGGGGTCCTCATAAAGTCTTCACTTTCCGGGTGTTTTCTACCTTTTGAGTTCTTGCTTTTTACAGCGTAAGATGCTAAAAATTGATCCTCTAGCTCGAACTGTTTATCCCGATCAAAAATCATATGAATAAAGGGCTTAAAATTCTAGTTACAATCTTGCTGGCTGGCACCATGCTAGCCCCAGCTAGTCTAGCGCAGGAAGAGTCTAGCAACATCACTTTAGCGGATCTTCAAGAAAACATCGACTATCTTTTCCCAGGTGATGGCTATATTTCGGGATTAGAGTCACATTCCACTTGGCGTGAAATCTCGCGCGTGAATATGAGTGAAGCCGGCGGTATAGAAGTTACTTACGAAGCAATTTATGACGCTTCACCTTCTTTAACCGAAGAACTGCCCACTATTAATATGTATCTGATCCCAGTTGCCACGCAGTCCGAGGCCGCTGAACAATTAGAAGCTTGGTCTAATTCTACAAATTTTTCTTATGGGACTTGGGAAAAGCTAACTGAAGGGCCTGATTATTTTAGTTATTATGCCGATTCTACCTATAGCAGCGATATCCTCAAATATCGTCACTTAGAAGATGCTAGTTTGCATTTAGCCGGGTACTACGACAATATTTTGATGATTGCTAATTTTTACCGAACTTCAGGGACGTATGTCCGCGACAATTTAACTGCTTATTCCGATTATTTAGAAAATTACGAAGACACTCTTTCGGTTATGAATGAGTTATTTGTGTATTCCGAAGAAGCTCTTAAGTTTTATTTAGGTAGTATTTTTTCAGTGGAAGGGCCAAGTACTTATGATTATCATCCAGACAGTTCTGCTTATAGTTTAGACTTAAGTGAGGCTTATACTTTCCCGCAAAATGGAACACTTTCTTTTGATCTTTACATTGATGATGGGTCAGAGATTGGGACAATATTGGACATGAGCGGACTTGATACCCCAGCTGAAGGAGCTTTTTCTGTAGGAATTAATGAAAATGCAGTTTTAGAAGTTGCTTTTTATTCTGAGGAAGAATGGCACTATTTGTATACTCAAAATTCACTAAATCTTTATGAGTGGCAGGACATCACCATTGGTTACGGCGAGGGTCAGGGACTGACTTTATCGGTGAATGAAGAGCTTCAGGACCAGAGTGAAATCTATATTCCTCGTGACGCTGGCCCAGTTTATTTGGGTGATTATCCTGGCGACACTATTGAAGAAAGTTTTGTGGGGTATGTAAAAGGTATTGTTGGACAATACAGCGTAGATGAAGAGGGGAATATTTTAGATAATTTATCTGGGAATTATGTTTTCACTGATGTTAGTGAGGCTCATCGTTATGCCGAAGCAATTGCTTATTTAAAAGATGAGGGGATTATCGAAGGTTATTCCAACGGGACTTTTCGGCCTGAGCAATCTATTAATCGGGTCGAAATTTTAAAGATGTTGTTGCTGGGCTTTAATTATAATGTTGACGAGGATTACGTAATGCCAGCTTTTAGTGATCTTGATGAGGAAGCTTGGTATTTACCTTATTTAAATTTCGCGGTTAATTTAGGAATTGTTCAGGGGAATCCTGACGGAACTTATTTACCTAGTCATTCCCTAAATCGCGCTGAATTCCTAAAAATCCTCTTTAATTCTTACGGGATTATTCTGACAGATTATCCCGTAACTGAGCTTTATCCGGACACTGGGATTGATGCTTGGTATGCCAGTTACGTGCAGTATTCCAAGGATTATAATTTAATGGATCCTGACGCCGAAGGAAATTTTAATCCCGGGAACGAAGTTAGTCGCGGTGAGGTAGCGGAGACTATTTATAGATTAGTAGCTTTGTAAGGATTAATTTTGTACAATATTAAACATGAAGTTATCTCCTCTGATAAATAGGTTTTTGGAACACGCCGAAATTGGCAAAAACCAATCTGCGAAAACAATTCAGAATTATCATCATTATTTAAGTCGGTTTTTAAAATGGGCTGGTGACATCAATCCCAAAAACATTGATTTAGAAAAAATTCATCAGTATCGCTTATATTTAAATCGCTATTCAGATGAGCGGGGGAGAACCCTTTCACCAAAAACACAAAACTATCATTTAATTGCCTTACGTGCTTTTTTGAAATACCTCACAAAAAACGATATTGAATGCTTAGCTCCCGAAAAAATTGAACTTGGAAAAGCCGAAAAAAGATCAGTGGAATTTTTGACTCGTGAGGAGCTAGAACGATTATTTGGGGCTGTAGATTTAAGTTCAAAAAGCGGATTAAGAGATCGTGCAATTATCGAAACATTATTTTCTACCGGATTGCGAGTGAGTGAGTTAGTTAGTCTAAATCGGGATCAAGTTGATTTAAAAAGAAGGGAATTTATGGTGCGAGGAAAAGGGAATAAGCCACGCATTGTTTTTCTGTCTGATGAATGTGTTAAATGGCTAGAGAGATACTTGGCGGCGCGCCAAGACAACTGGAATCCTCTCTTCATCAATACGCGCCGCCCTCGCAACGATGAAGATTTAGACCTTCACGAAAAAAAACGTTTAACTGCGGTTTCTATCCAAAATATTGTAAGGCGAACTGCCAGGCTTGCTGGTATAATCAAAAAGGTTACGCCACACACATTGCGACATTCATTTGCTACAAACCTGTTATTCCGCGGCGCAGACCTACGTTCCGTCCAAGACTTACTTGGTCACGCGTCCATTACCACCACGCAAATTTATACCCACTTAACTAACAAACACCTCCGCGAAGTTCATAAAAAATTCCATCAATGATTCAGTTTGAAAATGTTATAAAAAAATACGGAGAACACAAAGTTTTAGATCACGTGGATTTAGAAGTTGAAGGAGGCGAATTTGTGACTTTAATTGGGCCTTCCGGAGCTGGGAAATCCACGCTTTTACACGCTTTAATTGGTGATTTGGACATTGATTCTGGTTCGATTTTGGTCGATGGTTACGAAATAACTCAATTCAAAGATTCAGCTTTACAGGAGTATCGCCGCAAAGTTGGGATGGTTTTTCAAGATTATAAGTTGTTAGAAAATAAAACTGTTTATGAAAATGTGGCGTTCGCGCTCGAAGTTTGTGGAGAGCCTGAGGAGGACATTCGCGAACGGGTTTATGCAGTGCTTGATTTAGTGGGCATGTTAGACCACGAGGGTAAATTCCCGCGGCAGTTAGCTGGGGGCGAAGGCCAGCGCGTAGCTATTGCGCGGGCGATGGTTCATAATCCTAGGCTTTTAATTGCCGATGAGCCCACGGGAAATCTGGATTTTTGGAACACTCAAGAAATACTTAAACTCCTTTTAAAGATTAATGATCAGGGAGCTACAGTTCTGTTAGCCACTCATAATCGTGATCTTGTAGATGAGCTTAATCGACGCGTTGTAGTTTTGAACGAAGGCCGAATTGTTATTGATAAACCGCAAAGCGGCTATGACGTCAGTATGGAATCTGCCCCAGTTGGAGAGATTGAAATATTTGAAATTCATTAATAATTAACTTTTTTAAAAATGCCTGCTAAGAAAAAATCAACTTACAAAGATGCTGGGGTCGATATTGACGCTGGCGACAAAGCTTCCAAAAGAGCTTATAAAGCTGCTCTTTCCACTCATGTCTCCCGCAAAGGTATGTTTGGAGCACCTTTAAAATTAGAAGGTGGTTTTACCGGGGCAATTGATATGGGAGATTACTACCTCGTCCAAAATGATGATGGCGTTGGTAGTAAAATGATGATTGCCGAAGCCATGAATCGTTATAATACCGTGGGTTACGATTTATTAGCCATGGTGGCCGATGATGCAATTTGTGTTGGAGCCGAGGTCATTTCTATGACCAACACTATTGATATTCACAAAGTCGATTCCAAAATGATTGGCGAAATGATGGAAGGTTTAGCCGAAGCTTGTAAGGAACAAAATATCGCTATAACAGGAGGGGAAATTGCTGAGTTACGCGATCAAGTTAAAGGCGTTGTCTGGAATGCTTCGGCTGTTGGAGTAGTTGAAAAACACAAATTCTTAACTGGGATGCACGTCCGTCCCGGCGACAAAATTATTGGTTTGCAAGCTCGTGGTTTTCGTTCCAATGGTTTTTCTTTAATTAGGCATGTCCTCAAAAAAGAATACGGTGCTAATTGGTATCGCAAAAAATTCAGCAAAGCTCAAACTTGGGGCGAAGCAGTTTTAACTCCCTGCCGAATTTTTCATAACTGTGTATTAGAAATGATGGGTCGTTTCAAAAAAGGTGAACCCCGCGTACATCCCAAAGCGGTTATCCACAACACTGGCGGCGGAATCCCAGGAAATCTAGAACGAATCCTCAAAAACGTTGATCGCGGCGCAATTGTTGACCACGCTTTCCCTCCTCATCCAGCCATGCTTGCCCTTCAAAAATTAGGAAATGTCGAGGACCGCGAAGCTTATCGAACCTGGAACATGGGCATCGGCATGATGTTAATTGTCGAGGAATCAGAAGCAAATGAAGTCGCCGCCATTGCACGCAAACACAATATTCCCGCTCAAATTATTGGTGAAGTAACATCCAAACCAGGTATTACCGTAGTTAGTCAGGGTTACTTTGGTCGCGGATTAAAATTGGAGTATTAACTCTTGAGGTAATAGGAGGTTTATGGTATAATAATATGATTATTATAATCATAAAGTCTCAACAAGCTTCATGAACAAAAACAAACACTTAATACAAAAAGTAAAACACGCTCTGCTCAAATGTTATCTAATTTCAGCAGAGAAAAAGCAAACTCTTCTAGCCGAACTACCTTTTTTCTCAGATAAACAGTTGGCGGTGCTTTTAACTACTGTTAAAAAATACGAGGAACAAGCCGAACCCTTCATCCAAGAGGGATTTCAGTCAAATAAAGGCGCCGAACTATACCAAGAACTTAAAAATATATTTTCCAATCTAAAAAGAAAAACCTATAAGCAACTCGAAAAAGAAAATCAAGTACGCCATGATCACGAAACACAATTATTAACTTCCTTAAACCAAATATAAAAACAAATGAATTACGAAAGTGAACAATTTAAACAAATTGATGAAACTCAAGGACTTCTCTCGGAGAGTGATAATGATGTAATTGAGGTGTATGCGGATATTTGGCAAGGAGAAGTTGATAAAATCCAATATTTTAGTAATCAAAAAGCCCGAGAATTAGAAGACGACACGGTTTTAGTAGAAGGTTTAACAGAGGTAGGAGGTCTTTTAGGCAAAGCCTTGGAAGCTAGTCAAAATGAGGATTTAAGTGACCCCACTAAGGAAAACGTTATTGGACACTTCATGGCCGGATTAGAACGAGAAATGGAAGAAATTCGAACCGAAACCCACGCGCTTTTAGAAGAAGATGAACTTGATATACCAGAAAGAGAAGGGATTGTTACTCCAGAGGGCCCCAGTGAATCAATGCCTGGTTTTGCGACTTTAGAAGACCGAGCTGAATACGACCGCGTTATAGATTCCATTGAATCAGATGAAGAGAGGCAGGCTATGCTAGACGGGTTAATGTACGGTTTTGAGCAAGGAGCAGAATCAATCGAATTAACCGAGCAGCAAGAGCTAAGAGTTCAGCAGGTTGAAGTGTTAGCGGTTTTATTAGAGGCTGTAATTTCGGACATAGAAGGAGACGAAGGCGGATGTGTTACCAAAAGGTTTACCGGGCTTACCAGAAGTGATCAAGAAATGGCTAATCGAGTAGGAGCTTTACGCGAACTTACAGAAGAAATTCTACCTCAAGCTGCTGCCCAAATTGCCTTAAATCCTGATCTTACCTTACAAGACATTCTTCCTGAGATGTTATCAAAGCTAAAACATTCTACCCGTGAAGCTGGCGAAACCGGTTTTACTATGCGTTTAATTGGGATGGCTTTTCGGGGAGTAGACCCAGGAGAAGGAGGTTTAACAATCGACATCCAAGATGTTGATAGTCAAAGAGAGCTCTTAGTTCAAAAAGCCCAAGTAATGCGCTTTTTACAATCAATTAAACAATACGAAGCAGTCAAAGTTATTGGGGAAGATGTTATGGCAAAAGAAATTAAATATGCCAAAACTAAAGTGTCATCTACATATAAATTAGAAATTCAAACTAAAGTTTACAATAAATATCAAAGATTTAGAGAAAAACACGAAGAAGACTGGCTAGCCGAAGGAATGACTACCGAACAAATTGATGAATTTATTAAAAAAATGAGAGAAGATGAAATAGATAGGCGCGAGACTGAAGCTGCCCTTGAATCTTACGTTTTTACGCCTTCAAAAGATATCCCATCTCATAAAAAAGAAGTTTGGGATGTTTATAACGAAGTCTTTGACCCCCAAGATCAAGATTACAATATGGCTGAGGCGAATTACGATTTTGTAGTTAAGGAGATCATGGTTAACGCCCCTCTTATTGTTTTAGGAGGGAAGTATGGCCAAGCTGCTTACAAAGGGGTTAGTACAGCCACGCGATTTTTTGTACAAAATTCAACACGTTTACAAGCTTATTTGGCTAGAGGTACCCGTGGAGCAAGAGTCGCTAAATATGGCATAGAAGGAGGAAGAATAGCAGTAAGCTTAGCTGCTGAAGGGACAGTTTTTAGTGGTGTACATACCGGCTTAGCCAAGGCAATTGGGATTCAAGATGAATGGCTACTAGATAAGGAACTTCCAGACGCCATTGTAGAAGTTTTATGGACTTGTGTAGCCCTTGGACTTTTTAAAGTCGCTGGGAAAAGAGCAGACTGGGTTGGAAAGCAGGCTGACATGGCTATAGCTAGGCAGTATATGAAAAATCTCGGCTACAACCCTACCGGCGCTAAATATGCAGTGGAAGCAATTGCCAAAAATATCAGGAGCGGGACTACCAAAAAGTTAATCCATGAATTTATATTTAAGGGTAATATTGAAGCAGCGGTAATGTTAACTTTAGGCGCTGTCCAAAGTGGTCTCTATAACGGTAGTTTAGAAGAATTCTTTGAACATTTTGATGAACAGATTTTTCATGCCTACGTAGCAGTTGGAGCTTTGAAAACTTCTGGGCATGGCACTGGTAAGGCCATGAAGCCGGGAAGGTCAGCCCGTCGACAATCTCCTCAAGAAGGTGTAAGAGTCTCAGCCGAAGATGCAAAAGCCTCCCGTCGTCGCACCGCCCCTAAACCATCTTCTGAAAAAGTTGTTCGAGAAAACGCTAGTTTAAAAGATAAGGCGAGGTTAGAAAAAGCCGAAGACTATGTGGTAGATAAACAGTTATTAGATTCTGAGGGTCAACCCACTAAACACGGCGAAGCGCTGTTAAAAGCTCATGAAATGTTTAAAGACAGCGACGTAATTACCCCAGAACAAGTCTTAGAAATAATGCCAGAACTTACCCGTCCTCAAGCAGAGTCTATTGTTAGTGATCACGAAGCGTCGTTAGCCCAAAGAACTGGGAACGAATATACTCCCGAACAAATTGCTCTGAAAAAAAGACTCTTACTAAATGAGGGTTTTTCAAAATCAGAAGCCCGCTCTTTGATCGAGTATGGCTTAGCTGGTGAAGAGACTAGATTAAGATTGCCTGGAACAGTGATGCACCCTGCTTTAGGGTTTGAGGTTGGGCGCCAAGTTGGACCTAATGGTGAATTGGGGCCAGTTATTGGGGCAAATGTTAATAGCCCTTATGGAAGAGGCCGTTTTGCAGGAATAGATGGTAATGGTAGATATTTAGTTGGGGGCACCGAAGTAGAAGGAACACAAGCCTTTACAAGGGATCAGTTTTTAACAGCTAATCCTAATGAAGCAAGTATTCATAGAGTGGCCGGACGACGTTATGGGGCTGGTGAACATATTGATTGTGGCCCGGAAATGGGGGGAGGCCAAATCACCATTATTAGAGCTGATGGAAAATATTCAGTACGACTAAGAAATGGACGAGAGGCTGTCCTCCCAGAGCGCTTTTTGGATAAGCATAATACTCCGTGGGAATCGAGCACCTCTAGAAGGGTAGCCGTCGAAGCGGATAGCCATTTAAGAACAGTCCGCGAGGGGATTGTTGTCTCTGAATCAACTGGTGTTCCAATTAGATATGTTCAAGGTTGTCAATTTGGGGTTGGTGAAAAAGTTAATTTAGGACCTGGAATAAATGGAGAAGTAATAGGTGTTAGTACGAAAGATGGAGTTTCTTATACAGTCAAAACTAATACAGGAGAATTTAGATATTCAGAGCAAGCCTTAATTAATTCCGGCAATAATAAACCTTTGGCCCCAGAGCTTCGCGCTCGTCAAGAACAGCTCATAGCTATTGAACAAGTACGTGAAGCAGTGGCTAGACCACATGAGTCAGACATGCCTATTCCTGAAGTTCAAACAAGTGAAGGCTTTGCGGTCGGAACTCATGAAAAATTAGGTTTGGTAGAAACTGGATATTGTTGGCAAGAAGCGGGTCTCAATCTTTTCTTAGGTTCAACTAGGGGTGGAAAAAAAGGGGCTAATGAAGATGGAGGGGCTTGGAATGCCAGGTGGAAAGCTATGGCTGCCGCTGATGGAATGGGTGGACATGCTGCTGGTGATGTAGCTACTCAAACTTTTACTAGAAGATTTGCCGAAACTGCTCCTGCACAAGGAGAAGGATTCCGTGATTTTGCTACTAGAGTAGCAAGAGACTCTTACGCTGAAATGCAAAGAATGGTAGAGATAGATGGGAGTAAAAGGGGTATGGGCTTTGCGTTTGTGGCAGCAAGAGTAGCAACTACGACTGATGGGAAGAAATATGTTGAATTTGCTTGGGCTGGTGATGCACCAGGGTATATTATAGGGAGAGATGGAATGGCAAGAGATTTAACAAGGCCAGACTCCAAAGTTCAAGATCTTGTGGATTTAGAATACATTGAGCCTCACGCGGCGAGAAATCATCCAGAGCGAAATGTTATAAAAAACCCTGTAATAGCTGAGGGGCCAGGGAAAAGACCTGAAGGAACTTATCCATTTGAAGTTCATTACAGCCGTGCATGGCTTCGACCCGGCGATCGAGTTATTTTGACCTCTGATGGGATTGGTGACAATGTTAGTCCACAGGAATCAGCGGATGTAACTGCTGGTCGCAATATTAGAGATGCTGCTCGCACCTTAGATCAGGTCACCTCCGCTAGAATGCAAAGAGCAGATAGTCTTCCAGATGTGGCAGAGCAACATGTTTATGAAGATGGCTTTGCTCAAGAACCAAAATCAGATCACATTGTTTTAGGGATAATGGAAGTTCCTGGGTAGTTCATTTTTTATTCATTTTCATTTCATTTTTTGTTTAAATTTTCGTAATCTTGATTTGCTAGGCTAGGGTCATGAACGATTTCACTACCCTTTCGCAAAATTCAAGGAAATATCCCAAGCTACTGCATGAGATTTCAAATCCCCCCAAAAAACTATACGCTCGTGGCAATTTAGCCCTCTTAGAGAGCAATTGCTTTGCTATTGTAGGAACGCGTGCCAATACTGTTAATGCCGAGGCTAACACGCGGTTTTTTACGCGTGGGCTAGTTAGTTACGGTTTAACAATTGTCAGTGGATTAGCTTTTGGGATTGATGCGATTGCTCATCAGGAAACTTTGGAGCATGGGGGGCAAACAATTGCGGTTTTGGGTAATGGAATTGATGAAATTCGCCCGGCCGCCAATGAGTGGCTTGGTAAGTCTATTTTAGAGAATAACGGGCTTATTTTAAGTGAATATCCTCCTGGAACACCGACCCAAGCTCATCATTTTCCAGCTCGGAATAGGATAATTAGTGGATTGTCTGTGGGGACGCTAGTGGTGGAGGCCCCTAAAAAGTCTGGGGCCTTAATTACGGCCCAGCGTGCTTTTGAACAAAGTAGAGAGGTGTTTGTCGTTCCCGGAGCTTTGCGTGAGGAAACCATGCAGGGAAATAACCACCTTATTGCCAATGATGTGGCCCGATTGGTCCGAACCCCAGAAGACATTATTGCCCATCTCCGTGAGCAGCCAGCTCTTTTTCTTGAGCCCTTAATTAAAAAAACTAGAGAGCCTCGTCTGACAACTCAGGCCCAAAAGCAAGTTTTTAACCTGTTATCCAAAAACCCAAACACTCCTTTTGATCCCGATAATGTCCTTAAAAAAACCAAATTAAGCATTGTGGAAGTCAGTGTAGCCCTAGCTTATTTAGAGTTAAAAGGTCACATCAAAAACTTAGGTTACGGGCAATATATGTGCGCGACCTAGGGCAGAAATTTGTCCTCGATTTTACAAAACCTGCGTCACTCGTTGTACTTCTTCCAAGGTAGTAAGTTCCTGCATTACTTTCAAAAGACCATCTTCACGCATGGTTAACATGCCTTGTTCACGGGCTTTTACCATTATTTCGTTGTTTGGAGCTCCCTCCAAAATCATTTGTCTAATTTCATCATTAACTACCAATATTTCGTGAATTCCCATCTGTCCACTATATCCAGTGTGACTACATTTATCACATTCGCCGGGGTGCCATAATTTAGCTGGAACTCGACCAGTTGTTCCGGGGTTTAATTTAGTGGCTGTGGCACAAACTTTCTCTAATTCCTTTTTTTCTACTTCCGAAATAGCCACTTCTTTACGACAGTTTTCACATAGTTTTCGAACTAATCTTTGAGCAATAATCATATGTAGAGAAGGAGCGACCATGAAAGGTTCTAATCCAATATTTATCAATCGCGGAATTGTTTCTACTGCGCTATTAGTATGCAGAGTAGAAAGCAAAACATGACCTGTTAGAGCCGCTTGGGCCGCTGTTTCTGCTGTTTCAAAATCACGAATTTCACCGACCATAACCACGTCAGGATCTTGCCTTAAAATTGCCCGAAGACCACTCGCAAAAGTGTATTCTCGTTTCACATTAATCTGACTTTGCGAAATTCCTGGCAAATGATATTCAATCGGATCCTCCAGGGTAATAACTTTGGAATCTGGCTGATTAAACTGATTTAGCATGGAGTAAAGAGTAGTTGTTTTACCAGAACCAGTCGGTCCAGTAACCAGGATCATTCCATGCGAAATTTTAATCGCTAGATTCATTAATTCAAGATTTCTACCAATAAATCCACACTGATCAAATTCTAAAAATCCTTTTCCACTATCCAAAAGTCGACAAACAAAAGCTTCACCATACTCAGTCGGCAGCGCCGAAACACGAACATCAATCTTTCGGTCATTAATCTTAAAATAATATCGCCCATCCTGGGGGACATTATTAATATTTAATTTCATTCCAGCCTTATATTTAAGTTGATTAGCTAAATTAGCAAAAATTTTGGGGTCCATTTGAAAGATTGTTTGTAAGACACCATCAATCCGAAAACGAACCGAAACATTAGCCTCTTCAGGTTGAAAATGGACATCTGAAGCACCAGTCTTAATTGCTCCTACATTTATTAAATTAAGGGCTTCTTCGGATGTAATTGACTTCAATTTTTCTGTTAATTGACCCAGGTTCTCAATTTCTTTCTCATACGCTTCAATTTCTTCTTCTCTTATTTGAGTAACAATTTCCGGAGACTCCTGCTTATCGGTCTCGGCGTAAAGTCGAGAAATAGCTTCTTTAATCCCATCATCTGACGCTAAGTTAATATTAAGCAAAAAATCCTGACTCTTTAGTTCATCCAAAATTTGCTTAGTTTCCTCCTTTTCATGGTCAAAAATAGCTACTCGAAGCTTCTTCCCAACTCTAAAAAATGGCATAACCAGAGCAGAAAGAGCTTTATCTTTCGGCAAAATAGCGGCTAAATCTGTATTTAGCGGAGTTTTTTCAATATCAATATAGCTAAACCCTAGTTTAGCAGCTTGTTCCATGACTGCTTTTTCTTTCAAATCATGATTGATTTTTTGCAGAGCCGCCGGCATAGCCGCCGGTTGCATAGGCTGTTCTGTTGATGGTGCCTCTTCAGCAGGTCCAACAGATTCATTAGTTGGTTCAGCTGGTAGCGCCCCGTCGGTGCTAGCCGCCTGATCATCAGATTGAATAGTTTGGTCAGTCATAAGGTTCAGTTAATCAAATTATTATACCAGAAAACAGGCAAAAAAGAAAGACCCTGCTAGCAGAAGCTAATAGGGTCTAACGGCTTGGGGAACACAAGATGCACCATGAGGATAAAAAAGTGGCCCTCCTAGCAAGCTAGAAGGGCCCATCCACCCCCGGAAACAAAGTCTTTTTCGTGCCGGGCGGCTGCAAAAGAGCCAGGTGACACGCGCCTGGCTGATTGGTTTCGAATTTTTGTACTATAACCAGACGATTTCTGCGAAACCTCTGGAACAGAGAGAACGGACGAGGCCGTTTGTGAGTGCTTTTTTTGTAGGAGACTCACTCTCCTTCTTATTGTGGATAACAATAGTACACAAACTTGTCAAACTTGTCAAGGTTTTTTTGTCTACACCTGTTATTTAGCCTTTTTAAGGGCCTTAACTATGACTTTAGCCTCATCTTCAGTGATGCCTTCAATGGACAAGAAGTCCTTAGAAGAAAGCCCTTTAAGCTGTTCTACTTCCACTAAATTTACCTTAGCTAACTTCTCAACAATTTCATCGGTAATGCTTTCTAAGTCTTGAACATGGGCCACAGTTTCTTTTGGTGCAGCAGCAGCAGATTTTGAAGGTTTGCCATCCGCAGACACAGCCTTTTCAGAAAGCTCAACAGCATCCATAATATCAATTTCCCAACCTGTTAAGTAAGATGCTAAGCGTACATTTTGACCTTGTTTACCAATGGCTAATGGACGTTGATCTGGAGCTACAAACACCTGGGCTCGTTTTTGATCTTCTAGCAGCTTAATATGAGTAACTTTAGCTGGGGACAAAGATGCTGAAATAAATTTAGCAGCTTCATCTGAATATTGAATTACATCGATGCGCTCTCCACTTAGTTCATCCATTACCGCTTGAATACGAACACCTTTTTGTCCGACACAAGCTCCAATGGGATCTACTTTTTCATCATTAGAACTAACTGCAACTTTACAACGAACACCAGGGTCACGTGCTACTTCTTTAACCTCTACAACCCCATCTTTAATTTCTGGGATTTCTAATTCAAGTAGTTTTTTGACTAAACTTGGGTGAGTTCTAGAAATTAAAAGTTGTGGACCTTTGGTTGTTTTAATAACTTTATCTAAATAAAGTTTAATTCGTTGACCACCATAATAACGTTCGCCAGGGATTTGTTGATCTGGAGGAAGAAAGGTAGTAATAGTTCCTAAATCAACATAAACATTACGATCATCTACCCGGTGAATAAGAGCATTAATTAGTTCATTTTCACGATCTTTGAAGGTTTCATACATCATATCGCGCTCTGCTTCTTGTAATCTTTGAATAATCACTTGTTTAGCGGATTGAGCCGCAATTCGACCGTAGCTAACAGGAGTAACATCAGTTTTTAACTCATCACCAACTTTTACGGTTTTCTTGATTTTTTTAGCATCTTTTAAGCTGATTTGAGTGTCCTCGTCTTCTACTTCTTTTACTATTTCTTGAACTAATAAAACAGTGGCAAAATTGGAGCCATCGGAAAGTTGAATTTCAATATTTTGCTCTTTATTACCGTAATCTTTTCGATAAGCAGCTCGTAGGGCGGCTTTTACAGTTTCGATAACAGTTTCTTTGGGAAGGTTTTTTTCGTCGCAGAGCTCATTGAGAGCTGAAAGGAATTGGGATTGCATAAGATAATTAGGTTAGAATCTTTAAGAAAAACCGCAGGATGAAAATTCATCCTACGTCATTATCCCTACTTTAGTATGGGTTAAGAGTTTTGTCAAGGACATCCCGAATAGTGCCTACCGAGAACCCTCGTGATGCCAAAAAACGATATAGCTTCTCACGTTTTTCATAGGTGCTCAACTCTGCGTCTAACCTGTTAAGGCGCGCCACAACCAATTTTTGCGCTAGCGGATTTTCATCGAAAGCGCGCCCCCTTTCACTTCCCCAAAATTCCTCCAAAGTTTCTTTGGGAATTCCTTTTTTACGTAGTTCTTGGGATAGCAAGTATTTACCCCGTGGTCGCAATCGACATCGTTCTTCAAAAAAACGCTCACAAAAATCCAGATCATTAATATATTTAAGCTCAGTTAATCGCTCTAAGATTTCTATAATTACACCTTTATTTTGGATTTTAGTTTTATGAGCTCTTTTTTCTAGCTTTTCAGTTAGTCCTTGTTTTGTATAAGAGCGCTTCGACAACAGTCGAAGCGCATAATTCATTAATTTTGAATATTCTTGAGATGTCATTTAAATACTAGCTTTAACCTTATCTTTAATCGCTTTGTTAAGTTCTTTCATAATTTTTGGGTTTTCTTCTAAGAACTTTTTCGCGTTTTCGCGACCTTGGCCCAGCTTTAATTCCTTGTAGTTATAAAACGAGCCAGCCCGGTGCACAAAATCATACTGCGTGGCTAAATCTAATAAATCCCCAGTATAAGAAATCCCTTTGGAATACATAATATCAAATTCAGCGACTTTAAAAGGTGGTGCAATTTTGTTCTTAACAACCTTTACCCGCACTCGATTCCCAGTTAATTGCTTGCCAGTCTCGGCGGTTGCGGTGCCCTCAATCTGACCAATGCGACGAATATCTAATCGCACTGATGAGTAAAATTTAAGGGCGTTCCCACCAGTTGTAGTCTCGGGATTACCATACATAACCCCAATTTTCATACGGATTTGGTTGATGAAAATAACTGACACCTTGGATTTACTAATAGCGGCAGTTAATTTTCGTAAAGCCTGGCTCATCAAACGAGCCTGTAATCCCATGTGAGAATCTCCCATTTCACCTTCAATTTCGGCTCGCGGTGTAAGTGCGGCCACGGAATCAACCACAATAATATCAACCGCATTTGAACGAACTAAAGTCTCGGTGATTTCTAAGGCTTGTTCGCCATTATCAGGTTGAGAGAT
>JABJMC010000030.1 GCA_018659585.1 Candidatus Peregrinibacteria bacterium | reverse complement strand
TTATCATTAGCTGCCACATTGTTCGGGAAAAGAACTCCGTTATCATTAGCTGCCACATTGTTCGGGAAAAGAACTCCGTTATCATTAGCTGCCACATTGTTCGGGAAAAGAACTCCATTATTAGTTACTATATTATTTGGGAAAAGTACGCCTTGCTGACCATTTTGATTTCCAGCAACCGGGAATAATCCTGATAAAGTTTGTTGTAGTCTAGTTGGCGGAGCTTGTTGGCCTTGCTGACCTTGTTGGCCTTGTTGGCCTTGCTGACCTTGTTGGCCTTGCTGACCTTGTTGGCCTTGCTGACCTTGTTGACTATTTTGATTCCCATTTTGCGCCACTGGTCCAACCATCCCCTGCTGTCCCGCCACAGAATTTACATTGTTATTCTGTGATGGACGTGGTGGTGGATTCTGTTGAACTGGCGGAGTTGGAGTTGGATTTGTATTTGGAGTATAAGCTGGATATAAATCTGTCGCTGCACTAACAACATCACTAGCATCAGCTGATGTTTGTGGTTGCGCCACTGGTCCTGGAGTAGCTGGTGGACCTTGTTGCGCTTGTTGACCTTGCTGGCCTTGTTGATCTTGCTGCGCTGGTTGCGCTGGCGGACCTTGCTGCGCTGGTTGCGCTGGCGGACCTTGCTGCGCTGGCGGACCTTGCTGCGCTGGCGGACCTCCTGGGCCGCCTCCCGAAGTAGCGGCCACTTTAATATAAGTAATATTTAAACTAACCACTCCAGACTGATTACCAGCTGGATCTTTTGATTGAATAGCAAAAGCATTAACACCCTCACTTAAAAGCACATCCGAAATCCAGTCTGTTGAAGCATTAGCAGTAACCACCCGATCTCCATTTATCCAAATACTAGAATTTGCACCTTTAGTCCCATTTAACCGATACCACGGCTGAACCGCTGTCCCGGTCACAATAGTTGAAGCACTAACCACTGGATCCGGAGGAGCTATTGTATCTAACACTATATTTGCAGCCAAAACAGGAGACTTATTCCCAGCCTCATCCTGAGCTCTAAAAGAAAAAGTATTCAAACCTTCAGTCAACACTACATCATAACTCCAAGTCTCTAATTCATCTGCAACCAAAACTTCTGAACCACCCTCCCAGATAGCCGTAAATTTTTCTTTCACCCCAGTAAAAGTATAATTTTCGTTTGTTCTCGCTGCTAAAGACGATTCAATTGTTGGTCTACTTGGCAATGTAGAATCAAATGTTACATAACGATAAGCTCCATAATCAGTTGACTCCCCACCAATAGTTGTAATTTGCACAAAATAACGATCTCCATCACTTACTGTAAATGGTTTTAATAATACAAAATCACCATTTCCATTAATCACGGCTGTGCCCTCAAAAGTAGTTACATCAGCGGAAGTAATTTTATAAATATCCGCTTTTCCACGATAATTTGTTCGTCCATGAACCACCGCATCGGTCGCTGTATACAAATGAGTATATTTAAAATCTCGATTACCATTCGCCGCATTTACCATCCCAATCGGAAACAAAGTATTATTTGCTCCCACAATATTTCCACGCAAATTATTCATCTCGGTTGTTGCTCCATTCATATAAATTCCATTCCCATCATTATAATCAATAAAATTACGTCTAGTGCCATTAATAGCTGCACTATAAGGAAAACCTATCAAGTTATATCCTGCTCCATTTATCAAAGAAATCCCATGCCCCCCATTTCCAACATCCGTTCCAATAGTTGTTCCATGCCCAACATAATTACCTTGAATAACTACTCCGTCTACCCCATTCAAAACAATCCCATTTTGGGTATTTCCAGAAATCACATTACGAGAAGCCGCGTCTGCTCCACCAATAACCACTGACGTGCCATTAGCTACCATCACCCCATTGCCTTCATTGGCTAAAGCCGCTGTTCCCAAGGCGTTAGTTCCAATTTTGTTAGCTTCAATTTTTACATTAGTAATTGTTCCTTCAGGAGCCAATCTAATCCCAGACAACGTATTACCAGAAATCACATTTCCAGCATGAATTAATCCCGTATTATTGACCCCAATATATATATTTGAACCACTAAAAATATTAATCCCTTGTCCAGTATTTCCAAAATCACTTGTTCCATCTGGTCCCACGCCAATATAATTATTCAAAATATCTACTCCACTAACTCCTGCTCCGCCAATATAAATTCCATTACCTTCAACATTACCAATTACATTTCTGGCCGCTCCATTCGGGCCACCAATAACAGTATTTATTGAAGAGCCCTCCACTGTAATACCTTCCGCAGATATAGTCGTCGCCGCTGTCCCATCCGGTTTCACTCCTATATAATTATTTATCAAAGTCGCACCAGTTGATGAGTCTAATTTTATTGCAATTCCACCTAAATTTCCAAAATAATTTCGTCCGGCATCAATAGCCGATCCAATAATTGTTCCTGACCCTAAATTATTAACTCCATTAGCGTTAACCCCTAAATCATCTCCATTTTTATCTACCCCAAAAAAATTACCATATACCGTGGTATTAGCGGCTTGAGGACGAATTGCAATTTGTCCCACCGACTCACTTTCAATATTTCCTGAAGCGCCGGCAAAAACATTTCCTTGTCCGACTGTAGTCCCTCCCACTGCCACATTATCACCAATAATTAATAATCCATCTTTCCCAGCATGCGGAGGGATAAAAGTACCGCTACTATTAGTTCCAATATAATTCCCGCGCAAAGTCGCACTAGAACCATCATCAATTTTAATATTACTCAAAACACCCACCTCCGAAGCATTACCAGCAATCACGTTATAACCAGTTGTCAAAGTATTACCAATTGTAATAACAGCTAAATTACCATTCTCCCCATCAATTTTAACTCCCTGTTGTCCATTTGGAATAACTCCAGATTCATCCGCATTCAAACCATCAATCGTACTGAAAAAATTCACAGCTCCTCCAAGTGTATTTTTAACCCGAAATCCAGAAGCAAGATTACCAGAAATAATATTAGCTGGAGCAATCGCATCAGGTGCTCCAATTGTTATGTTCGCACTCCCTCCTTGCACGTAAATGCCAGCCATTCCATTTGGAATCGCGACCATCCCAGCGGGATTAGTCCCAATATTATTACCCGAAATTCCTATTGCCCCAATAGCATCAATGATCCTAATTCCCCTACCAATATTCCCAGAAATAATATTACGATGTCCTGAATCACCAATTACTAAAGCCGCTGAGTCAGTTATATAAATCCCATCTGCTCCATTTGGAACCGCAGTATCACCCGCGACATTCAAACCAATGAAGTTCTTTTTAACTGCCCAGTTAGAAGCTCCGTTTCCAAAACGAAGTCCTGATCCCGCATTTCCAGAAATCACATTACGCGCACCCTCAGTTGTTCCACCAATCACACATTGCACAGCCGTACAATTAGCCAAAATCAACCCTCCTTTGGAATTAGGACGAGCCCCATTTCCATTAATAGTTGTCCCCATAAAATTTCCCTGAATAACAACTCCACCTGAATAAGTGCCTCTTAAATCAATCCCATTTCCAGTTAAACCAGAAATAATATTCCTAGTCGCCACATCTCCTCCTCCAATCGTCACTAATCCAGAATAACTCCCACCAGCCTCATCACAAATTCCAACACTAGACGCCGAGGAAGACCCATCCGTTCTCACACCAATTTTATTACCAATTGTTGTAGAAGAACCCGCTCCATTTAAGTACTTAATTCCACAACCTGCTCCATTAGCAATATAGTTATCTTTAATCGTGTTATTAGTTGAACCAGCACGAAGAGCAATTCCATTGCGCATTGCAGTTTTGGTTGTTCCATCAGATTGCAAACCAACATAATTATTTCTAAACATATGTCCATTTCCTCGCATAAAAACGGCTGTCCCAATATCACTAGTAGTCCCATAAAAGAAATTCCGATCCGCCACATTTGGACCACCAATTAACCAGTTCGATCCCGAAACACACAAAGCACCATCCGTCCCAAAATTTTGAAAAGTAAGTCCCTTAATTGTCACTCCGCTCACGGTAGAAACTTCTTCATCTGTCCCAAAACAATCAGCTGCTCCACTCTGGCCATCAAGTTCAATATTACCACCGCCATCTATTAAAAAAGTCCCATCATCCTCTATTTGCGGTGTTCCAGCTGGATCACTAAAACTAATTTGTCCAGAAACTGAAAAAGCCACCACACTACCGACTCCATCATTATTAGCTACACAAATCGCTTCACGCAAAGAAACATTAGTATCAGTTCCCGGCAAATCTCCAATCACCATCGATCCACAATCTACCCCCGTATCATTGTTATCAACTAGGGTATCTACAATAATTGGCGCCGCACTTGCTATTGCCACCCCCATCATCAAAAACAACCCAGCAGAGGCTATGGTAAGCCCCATTAAACGAATCATAATACGAGGTGGATTTAGACGCATTTTTTGAGTTTATTTTTATTTTCATATAATTATACACTAAAAAGAGTGATTGGTAAAGAGTTAAACGTGAGCAAAACTTCTTTTACGAACATCCTTTGAAGGAAAGGGGTTACGTAGGGGGAAACCTTGGTTTCCCCATGCGAAAAAAACTGGTAGCGCCAGGGGGAATCGAACCCCCGTTACCAGGATGAAAACCTGGCGTCCTAACCACTAGACGATGGCGCCACACTTTTTAAAAGCAAAACTAGTATAGTCAGCCGTTCCCTCCTGTCAACTAATTTTCCAAAAAGTCTCCAATTCTTCCTCTGTTCAAACCTGTAAATAAAATAAAAAAAAGAATCGTCAACGGATTCCCTTTAAACCTGTCCTAACCTGTAAAACCTATAGAAGAGCCTATTTTCCAGGTTACGTCCAGGTTGGAAAAACACATTTTCCCTTTACAGGAGAGGAACAGGTTTATTATCCTGGGGTTAGCCTATTCTTAACCCATTTCAAAATGGCTTACTCACACACTAACAGTAAAGGCCAAACTTATTACCTTCACGGTAAAGTTGTTACCCTTCGTGGTGGCCGCAAACAACAAATCTATTACTTCGCTCGCGAAGAAAAAGCAGATGCTCTTGATGCTCTTCCAGAAGGATACGAAGTTGTAGAAAACAAGAGAACTGGTCTTCCAATGCTTCGCAAAGAAAAGAAGTAAGACCTGTTATTAAAGAATAAGGGCCCCGCCGTCAGGCGGGGCTTTTCTTTTATATAAAAACCAGTTTTTAATGCTAAAATATCCTCATGCTTGTCGACGCCATTCTCATTTTCTTTTTAGTCTTCGCCCTACTGCTCCTTATTACTGCTGTAGTGAATATGATTTCTGGAGCCCCATCTGTCCCGAGCAATCGACGCACAATTGCGCGTATGCTAAAGGAAGCTAAATTAAAAAAAGGCCAAACCATTTATGATTTAGGTTGTGGAGATGGACGTTTACTTATTCGTGCTGAAAAAGAATTTGGAACAATTGGCATTGGTTACGAAAACGCCCCCATTACAATTATGCTGGGCCTTATTAATAAATTAATTCATCGCTCCAAAATTCAATTCCGCTTTTCTAACTTTTTCAAAGCAAACCTAAGCGACGCCCAAACCATTTTTTTATATTTAGGACCCGAAGCTCAACAAAAACTTTCTCCTAAAATTAAAAAAGAATGTAAAAAAGGAACCACTATTATATGTAATACCTTTCACCTTCCTGGATTTAAAGAAACTAAAAAAATCCCCAAAGATAAAAAAGCTCGAACCAATACTATTTATATATACAAAATTTAATGGACAAACTGCTAGACTTCATGACCATGTTTCCAACTATTGGCCCGTATGAATCAATTATTTTGGCTATTGTTTTAATCCCTACCTTAATAGCCTTATTATGGGGAGCTCCCTGGGTTCCAACTCCTATGAATCGCGTTAAAAAAATGCTGCATTTAGCCAAAGTTAAACCCGGCGAAAAAGTTGTTGATTTAGGTTGCGGCGATGGCCGACTTGTTCATCATGCTTCTCGTCATCACCAAGCCAAAGCCGTTGGCCTCGAACTTTCCCCACTTATATATATGATGGCTAAACTAGCCCAGCCTTACCACATCCTCCGGGGATCAAAAGCCCAAGTTAAATTTAAAAATTTTTATAGTCATGACCTCTCCGATGTCGATGTTCTAGTTTTTTATTTAATGCCGCACGCTCTCAAACGAATCAGTCCCAAATTCAAAAAAGAACTAAAACCTGGCACCCGTATTGTTTCGTATGCTTTTGAAATGCCTAAAGAATGGGGTGAACCAATTCATCACGAACCACGTATTCCTGAAAAAAAATTCAGCCCAATTTGGGTTTATAAAGTTTAAACCACTTCAACTCCATCATCCTTTTCAGCAATCGCCGCCAAAACATTAGTTATGCAATGCAAAGAACCTTTTTGGTCAAACGTAAAATTACGAACTGGAATTGGTTCATAGCCTGCCTCCCTAAAAGCTCGATAGGCTGCTAAACCTTCGTTTGTTAAATCATCTTCTGTAATTGGATAATTTCTAAAATACTCCAAAGGATTTTCATATATAAGCGGATCACAAAAATCTTCCTGATAAACAGGGAACATCATCTTTTTTACACCAGTTTCTTTATCAACAAAAGGAATACCATTTACACAACTCATATATTCCTCAAACCTTTCTACTGTAGTTGGAATTTCTATTATTTTATATCCCATTGAACTAAGTAAAAATTTGGCATAATTCACTTCCGCTTTAAACGCTGTTTCCTCTTGATTTGGAACACGCATCACCACAGTCTGATCATCTAAAATAGTGAACAAAAGATCCAAATGAAAAACTTCTGTCGGCTGAGGCCGATATCCCATAACTATAATTTCCGCCCCTCCAAAATAGGCTGACATCATTTTCTCAATCTCCTCTTCAGAAAAATTTACATCCCGCCAAGCATAAGCCTGCTGAGTTTTTGAAATACTATCATAACCTACAAAAACTCTTAATCTTTCTCCATTCGTATCAAAAAACATGTTACCCCCTTCAAAAAAGAAAGGGACTTGAAAAAGCTCTTCTTCATTTAAAAGCTCTTTTAACAACTCATTTCTAGCATTAATTCTTCTTAAAAATTGATAATTCTTACCAGTTACCTCAAATGGGATATCTTCAAAATTCATTCCCATTAATAACTTACGTTTCCCATTAACTGTAACTACATCTGTATAATCCTGTGCCCATAGCTCAATATGAGATCCTTTTTCTTGCTCATAAAAACTATATCTTTCTGGAGAGACACCTAGTTGTCTAAAAAGTACTCGCAAATCTCGAACTTTATACTTACTACTAATCACTACTTCAAAGTGTGTATATTCTGGACAATTCAAAATAAAATCTCCGTATGTTTCCTCTATACTACCAATTCTTGGAAACGTAAGTATTACTCGTTCTAAAGAACGCTCATATTCAGGCACAACCTCTACTGAATTCTTATTATGCTGCTCAACTAGATTCGCTAATTCTTCTCTACTTGGTGGTATGTCAGCAACTTCCGATTCTTCCTCATCATCAAAGAAAGAAAAAATATCTAAATCCATTTTAATAAAATTAAATCTATTAATCATACCACTTTTAACCTTAAAACTCAATTGAACTAAACGGCACCCGGGCTGAAAAGTAGGCTATTTGCATAATCAGTTCCAAAAAAAACCAACCAACATACGCCACAAGTAATCCCCCATAAAACCAAAAACACGAAATCAACACCGCTCCAAAACTAAACAACATAGCCAAAGGAATAAACGACACTGCCACCACATTTGCAAAAGGCGCCACTAATGAAAACCGTCCAAACGCTCCTATAATAATAGGCACAGCAAAGGTTTGAGCAGCAAGTGTAGTCACAAACGCTTCTCTAATTGAAAAAATTTCTGGAATGAATTTCCAAGTGCGTATTTTTTTAAGGAACCTCTCCACAGAATCAGTCATATAAACCAAACCACAAGTCGCGGCAAAAGAAAGTTGAAATCCCACGTCATCCACCAAAATAAATGGATTCCACATAGTCATTAAAGCAGCTGTTAAGGCCAGTAACCGGGTCACTTCAGCCTTGCGCCCAAACCACACGGCCCAGAGCCCCAAAACACCCATAATTGCCGACCGCACCACCGCTGCGGTCCCACCCACCAGCACCACAAATACAAAAATAACCAAACTCGCCATAATTGTTTGCCAGCGTTTACTCAAAAATTTAAGCAACCCGGACACAAACACAATAATCAACGTGATGTTATAACCAGAAATTGCAATAATATGCGTTAGGCCACTTATATTAAAGTCTTCCATTAAGTCTTCTGGAATGCCGCGCCGCGAACCAAGTAATAGTCCTGCCGCAAAACTAGCGTGGGGTTCTGTAAAAAGCTGATTAAGGCGCGTTTCAAACACTTTCTTTAATCCAAAAACCCAATATTTCCAATCATCGATACAAGGCGCCTCAACAACCTCCACATACGGATAATACATCACCGAATTAATTCCATATCGCCGTAAATAGTTCTTGTAAGAAAAATCTTCAAACTCAATTGGCTCCTGCACAGCCCCCCACAACCGAATCCTTTCCCCATACGCAAATTCCGGATAACGATTCACAGTCACCAAAACTCGTCCCTTAACCACGCGCTCGTTCAATTCACTCGCCTCCACAGTTAATTTAATCCGATCTCCCCGCACATCTGGATAATCCACAATCACTCCCTCCAAACTAACCGCCTGTTCCTCACTATGATAAAACGCCAAATCACCATCTCCAAAAACCGGCACCGCCATCTCATATCGCAACACTCCCGCACACAAAAGCATCACCATCATCATTACAAAACCACGCTCCAGTCGCAATAACCAAAATCCCACCACCAATCCAATCCCCCACAAAATCCCACTAAACCCCAACCCCCTCCCAGCTAACCACACTCCCCATAACAAAGCAGCTGCCCCCAACACCACCCGCCGATGTTCCTTTAGCCCATAATCCATAACTTTCACCCTATCAAAGTGAGATGAACAAAAGATGAATAAAAAATGAACTTCCCTCGCCAACCTCTAATTTTTGCGGTAGCATATGGCGCGTCATGAATGAATTCCAAAAAAAGCGTATCAGTAAAGGTCCCGCTCCTTCGGAACGAAAAACTATCGAAACCGAAAAGGTCAAAAAACGGGCCGAAACCAAAGAAAAACTGCGCCAAATTCCAATTATTAGTGCGTTGCTCGACTTTTCTAAACATCACTATATTTGGGCCACAATTATCATTATTCTCTTTGCTGGCGTCACCAAAGCAGCTTGGAACGTAGTCACCCTAGCGGAAAACTTCTCTATTAAGGAGGTCGCACTTTCTATTTTTAGTGAAAAAATTAAAACTGACACTGAAAACCACACCAACATTCTATTGCTAGGCACTGGAACCGAAGAACATGACGGTGCGGAATTAACAGACACTATTATAGTAGTTAGCCTAGATCACGATCAAAACACAGCTTCTATGCTATCTATTCCGCGTGATCTTTATGTTGAAATTGACGAACTTTATGGCGGCAATCGTATTAATAGTGTTTGGGAACTAGTAGCCGAAACTGATATTTACGAGAACGAGACTCCCGAAAAAGAAGCCTATAAAAAAAGTTATGACGTTCTAACTCGCACTATTTCCGAAATAGTAGACCTGCCTATTCATTATTACACCCGCATTGATTTTGATGGTTTTACCGAAATTGTAGATGCCATTGGTGGAGTTGATGTTTACGTTGAAGAAGATATTTATGATCCTTATTATCCCGCTGAAAACGGCACTATTGGTTATCAAATATTCTCTGTCTCAGCCGGAAACCAACATTTAGACGGTGACACGGCTCTTAAGTACGTTCGCAGTCGCAAAACAACCAGTGACTTTGATCGTTCTGCTCGCCAACAACAAGTTTTAAGCTCTATTAAGGACAAGGCCCTTTCTTTAGGTGTTCTTGGTAGTCCTAGTAAACTCAAAAACATCTTTACTGTTATTAACGATAACTTTGACACCAACTTAGAATGGGACGAAATGGTTTATCTAGCCAAAATTGCTGATAATTTTGATACTAACAGCCTTACAACCTGGGTTTTAAATGATAACCCACTTACGGCCGGAGGATTTTTGTATACCCCAGACCGAGAGTTTTATGGCGGAGCTTTTGTATTAGTACCTTTTACTAATGATTATTTAGATATTCAACAGTTTGCAGACACTGTTTTAATGAATCCAGAATCTCACTCCGAAAACATGAATCTTCAAATCACCAACGGAACTGGAGCTAACGGGATAGCGACAGAAACTATGTATTATTTAGGTCGTTATGGTTACGATATTGTGCGTTTTGGAAACGCGGCTAATCAGGGGATCCCCACTACTCGTATTATTCCTCGCACCGCTCTTTTAAGTGGCCAAGATGCCGAAACTATAAACTCTGATCCCTCTCTAAATTATTTTCACGAAAACTATATTCCAGTTGGTTTTGTAATGACGGAACTTCCCCAAGAATACTCCCCCGCTGAATGGGAAACCGAAGCTGATGTAATTATTGAATTAGGCCAAGATTACGTTGACTGGATGACTGATAATCAAATCTCATTTTATTAAGAACAAAATATGCGCTTAAATAAATTTATTGCTAGCACTGGATTTTGCTCCCGCCGTAAAGCGGATGAATTAATTAAATCCGGAAAAGTCCGTATTAACGGAGAACCAGCCACTCTTGGGCACCAAGTTGATCCGCAAACCGACCAAATTTCAGTCCACGGAAAAACCATCGCTACTCCGGCCAAGTTCACTTATATAATGCTCCACAAACCAACGGGTTACATTACTACCAAAGCTGACCTTCAAGATGACCAAACAATTTACGCCCTTTTGCCGCAAAAACACCATCACCTTCATCCCGTTGGACGTTTAGACCGTGAATCCGAAGGCTTATTACTTCTTACTGATGATGGCGATTTTACATATCAGATGACTCACCCTAGCAATGATTCCGAAAAAATCTATCAAGTAAAAATTAAAAACCCACTTAATCCTAATCAAATCCAAAAAATAGAATCCGGCATAATAATTGAAGAAAAAAAAGGTCCCTACAAAACCAGACCCTGCGAAATCAAATCAATAGGCGTAAATCGTTTTGAAATAACTTTGCATGAAGGCCGCAACCGCCAAATCCGAAAAATGTTTAAAGCTGCGGGGTCATCCGTTGTTTTCTTAAAAAGAATAAAGATGGGGAAACACGAATTAGGGAAACTCAAAAAAGGAGATTGGAAAAATGTTTAATTTCGCGCTATCTTAAGTACACTTTAAATCACTCTTGTGCTCAAAGCTTTACTTTCTTTTTTGATCGCCTCCACTCTTCACGCCACACCAATGGCCGACGGAGATTTTGCGCACAAAGCTGCTTGGCAACGCGAACCACTTCTTAGCGTTCAACCTATTCCTGTTACTTCCGAAGAAATAACTATCCCCGAATTATCAGCAGGGTCAGCTCTGGCCATTGATTTAACTTCCGGAATAATTCTTTACGAAAAAAACACCGAAACCCAGCGTCCCATTGCCAGCCTCACTAAACTTATGACCGCCTTAATTATCGCCGAAGAAGAACTCCCCGGCAGTGTAGTTACAATTAGTGAAAACGCAGCCAGCATTGAAGGTTCTACTCTTTGGCTCAATACGGGTGAAGAAATCACTGTTAAAGATTTAATGTACGGCATGATGATTGCCTCTGGAAATGATGCCGCCATGGCTTTGGCTGAATACAACGCTGGTTCTATGGAAAATTTTGTTCGCAAAATGAACCAAAAAGCCGAACAACTTGGCCTTAAAAACACTAATTACGCTAACCCCATGGGCTTTGATAGTGGCTATAACTACTCCACGGCCCGTGATTTAGGATTACTTTCCATGTACTCCCTTCAAAATGAATTCTTAATGGAGCCAGTTGATTTAGTTGAATACGAAATTGAAAGCAAAAGTGGGATTACCCATGAATACCTTTCTACCAACAAACTACTTGATAAAGATTTAGGTTTAGAAGGAGTTGAAGTTCACGGACTTAAAACCGGACGAACCCCAGATGCTGGTGAATGTTTAATAACAGTTTCTACTTTCCCAGATGACCAACAAATCATGACTGTGGTTTTAGGGAGCGAAGACCGTTTTGGCGACACTGAATCCTTGATTGATTGGATTTACGAAAGTACCACGTGGTAAAGTGCTGCTATGAACCCTTTTCCTATTACCGAAACCGTCCGGCACCTTTTTCTCATCTTTTCATCATTTGGGCTAGCTTTTGTAATCGCCATTGCACTCGCTAGACCATTTATTGAACTACTCAAAAGCTTAAGTATTGGTAAACAAATTAGAGAAGTAGCCACGGATGGAAAAGTAGCTAAGCTTTTTCACAAACTACACGCTAAAAAAACTGGAACACCTACTATGGGAGGGATTCTTATCTGGGGAACAACCTTAATTGTAATTATTTTATCGCGGGTTCTTTCTTATTTTGGGATTTTTGATCATTCTCTTTTAAATAGAAAAGAAACTTACTTACCAATTTTCACCTTAGTAGTGGTGGCCTTACTGGGAGCGGCGGATGATTACCTTAATATTAAAGGAATTGGAAAAAGCAAAGGCATTAATGTGAAGCCTAAATTTTTATGGCTTACATTATTCGCTACATTAGGAGCCTTGTGGTTTCATTTTAAGCTTGGTTACGACCAAATTCACTTACCTGGAATTGGTGATTTTTTTATTGGGTTTTGGTATATTCCACTCTTTATTTTAATTATTGTAGCTACGGCCAACGCTGTAAATATTACCGATGGATTAGATGGTTTAGCCGGAGGACTTTCAATCATTGCCTTTGGTTGTTTTGCCGGTTTAGCTTATGTTCAAGGGCTGATGCTTTTAGCCGCTTTTTGTATGGTTATTGTTGGGGCTACTCTCGCCTTTTTATGGTTTAACATTCCCCCCGCTAAATTCTATATGGGAGATACCGGGGCCCTGTCGTTAGGGGCCACTCTGGGAGTTATTGCTATGCTCACTGATTCTGTGCTTATTTTGCCTTTTGTGGGCTTTATTTTTGTAATTGAAACGCTATCTGTCATCATCCAACTCACTTCCAAAAAACTCTTTAAGAAAAAAGTCTTTCACATTGCACCCCTTCATCATCACTTTGAACATTTAGGCTGGCCAGAATCAAAAGTCACCATGCGTTTCTGGATGATTGGTGGGATTGTAGCTGGGTTTGGGCTTATTTTAGGGTTAGTAGGAATGGGAATTTAAAAATCGCAGCCTAAACAACCTTTGCCTCTTCCTCAAATTCAGACCCTGTTTGCTCAACTGAATCATCAACATATTCTTCCAACAATGGGGCTTCTTCTTCATATTGACCGTCTTCCAAAATAAGTATTTCTAAATTTTCATCTCCATAAAATTCTTCCAAATCATTGATAACTTGCATGAATTCAAAATCAAGAGGCACACTTTTTTTCAAACGCCCCAAAATCTGCAATTGCATTGTTTCGTCTGCTTTAACATCTTCCAAAAAAGTTCCCAGTTGCAACACCGCTCGCTCCTTTAAATTCAAAACCAAAACATTTAACTGGTACAAAGTGTCTGTATAAACCGCCTCCACTTGATCCCGCAATCCTACGCTCGCTTCATTGTCCTCACCCAAACCATCCAGCTCCGCCACAATCATTTTAAGCACTAGTAGATCGCGCAACTTTTGATCCAAAATTTCAAAAATCACTTGTTTGCGCGACTCCATCGGCAACTCCGCCAATCCAGCCAAAACATCACTCAATCCAGTCTGATAATCTTGCAATGACTGCTCCGCCAAATCATAAGCTCCAATTTGAATAAAATCCAAAGCCAAGCCCAAACGATCAGCCGTAGTTTCTAAATTAATTACTTGTTTCTCGGCCTCGTCATTAATAACTAGCACCGCGGTTTCTTCCACTAAATCTCGTACTTCCTGAATAGAATCATTCACCAAAAATCCTTCCATCATCTTTTTATTCTCTTGCAATACCGCCCGTACTTCTTGTTCATAAGCTGGCACGTCTTCAGATAAACCAACCAAAGTTTCTTGATAATTTAATAACATTTTCTGGGCTGCCTCCTTATCACCTTGGCGCATCAAAACCGTGGCCTCAGAAAATCTCTGCTCAGCTACCGCTAAATTAGCTTCTACACTATTTTCATCACCAAAACTAAATAACAATCTAAGCTCCTCTCCCCCTCTTTCTAAAAAGTACAATGAATCCCCTGGTAAAGTCCCAGCTTGCTGCGTAGTTCTTTCCTCATAAAAACTCTGTAACCGACCCAAATACTTATTGTGATTTTCTAGATTAGTTTGCACCCAAACATCATCGGTTTTCAAAACTTCCACATTCTCTATCTGCTCAATCACTAAATCTCCATTCAATTCCATCATTAAATTAGGACCAAGCGTCCCTTCCCGAGTTACTCCCGCGGTACTAACCGCAAAATCCACTAAATTAGAAAAAACGCGCAGTTCTGTTTTTTCCGGAGAAACAAAAACATCAAAATTCGCTTTTCGATTCACCGTAAAATCTCCTTTTTCCGTAGAAACATTAAACAAAGAAGATGTTGGAGACAAATTTATAACCTGTGCAAAAGTTCTTCCCTCCAAAACATCTACCTCAATCGAAGTACTAGCCTCGTTTTCCGGATCAACCCAAAGTTGAGTTATCTCTACAATTGTATTTGGTCCCAAAGTAAGCAAACTATCATCCACAAACATCACATCCATCCATCCATCACCCTCGGTAATTAAACGATCTCCTTCCTTAACCAAAAACCCATTTTCTAAACCTAGTGGCCTTCCCTCTCTTTCCACAAAAACTGTACCTCGCACCGCATCCACCTGACTAACTTTAGCCGCTGAAACCTGTGGCATTTGCATAAAATAACCAAAAGTCCCAGTTACGAAAATTGAACAAGTTACCACTGTGGCCCACAACCGACGTTTAGCCAATAATTCCCCAAAAAGATCCTTAAGCCAGAGCCGCTGGGTTCGCAAAGTAAACATATCTACCAAATCTTCACGCGCGTTCTTTTTAAAAGCAGGTGAAGGCATGGCTGTTAATTGAAGTTTTTCTAATTGCTCAGCTAACTGCTCAAAACCAATTTCTTCCCTGGCCATAGCTTCATCAATACGATTAATAACGCGCTTTTTCATCGCGTTTTTTCTCGTAGGATTTAAAGGGGCTTTTCTTTTCGCCACCTCCCGAAGCTTTTGCTCCAGAATATCCAATCGATGTTTACGGGTAAGCCAGGAAATCATAGTGCACTATTTAAAACGAAGATTTAAGGTTAAGTGTTACGCGGAGACATCCCTTTTTTTTCTAGGATGACACGAAGAGCTTTCAAAGCTCGGTATTGAAGGATCCTAATATTGCCCTCTGTTCGATCCATTACTTCGGCAATTTCTTTATTACTAAAACTACTCAAAAATTTAAGAACTAAAACCTGTTGATAAGGTTCTTTAAGTTCTAAAAGTGCCTCGCGCACCTGGGTTTGATTAAGGCGTTGTGAGGCCCAGTCCGCGGGGTCATCATCAGATTGGCTAACATGTTGCGGCAACCGTTCCCGCAAAGAAATATGCTTTCGATGAAAACGATAATGGTCCACTACCAAATTATGAGCAATTCGAAAAAGCCAAGCCGAAAAAGGATGTTTCCCCGGGGTGTATTTATCAATATTTTCCCAAACTCTTACAAAAATATTTTCAGTAATATCCTCTACTTCTTCCTGACTAACTCGGTAATAGACATATCGATACACCGAATCAATATAAAGGTCATAAATACCTCCAAATGCTTCGGCATCTCCATTTTGGCAAGCCGCAACTAGTCGTTGAACTTCCACCTCATCCGGTTTTTTAGAACCCCCACGCGGAGGATCTCCAGTCGAGTGTTTAATCATAAAAACAAAAAATAGGCCTAGGTCACGATTGTTGCATAAATCTGGAGAACAGGGAAGGGGTTTCCCTTGCAATCTCATGCTACAATACGATCGTAATATCAAAAATTTAACAAATTTTTAATGAACAATATGATTATTGGCCAATCTGGAGGGCCAACCCGCGTCATTAACCAAAGCCTAGTTGGCGCTATTTTAGAAGCAAAAACACACACTGATATTGGAGAAATCTACGGGGTGAAATACGGAATTACTGGTGTTTTTGATGAACAATTTATAGATTTGCGTAAAATTTCTGATGAAAAACTAGAAACTATTGCCGGAACTCCTGGTTCTGCACTGGGATCTTGCCGTCATAAGCCTACCCCCGAAGATTGCGAACGAATTTTTGAAGTTTTTAAAAAATACGGCATTAAATATTACTTTTATATTGGCGGAAACGACACCGCCGAAACCGCGCATATTATTAGTGAAATAGCCGCAGAAAAGGGTTATGACTTCAAAGCCTTTCACATCCCCAAAACAATTGACAATGATTTACAAATAACAGATCACTGCCCGGGCTATCCTAGTGCTGCTAAATACGTGGCTGAGTGCTTTTTAGGAAACGAACTAGATAACCGATCTTTAAAAGGTGTAAAAATTGACGTGGTTATGGGCCGGCATGCCGGTTGGCTCACCGCCGCGAGCGCCCTCGCGAAATTCCAGGAAGATGCCGGCCCCCATCTCATTTACCTCCCCGAAGCTCCCAAATCATTAGAAGAAATCACCACCGAAATC
>JABJMC010000029.1 GCA_018659585.1 Candidatus Peregrinibacteria bacterium | reverse complement strand
TAATTTTTTTGACCATTTTCCTCTACTCCCCGCGCCACATCCACACAATACGGCATTAAATCAGCCGTAACTTTTTTTACATTTTCCGCATCCAATCCCCCAGCCAAAAAATACGGAACTTCTGGCTCCTCCCCCATCTCAATTACCCCCTCTTCCCCTTTTTTCAAATCAAACAACGGAATCACTCCCTCATAAGGCTCTTCCCCCACTAAAAACGATTTAATAACTGGTTTTTCAACCTGTTCACAATACTCTGCTGACTCATTTCCATGCAACTGCACAAAATCAAAATTCACCCCAATTTCATTTACTAATTCAAGCGGGGCATCTTTAAACAAAGCCACTGTTTTTGCTTTCTCAACCTCAATCTTTCGCGCTTTTTCGGGGTCAATATAACGAGGGCTACTTTCTACAAAATTAAATCCCAAAAACTCCACTCCCAACTCTTCACAAGCCGTTGCTGTTTCTTGATCTTGAATTCCACAAACTTTCACCAAAGGCCGCTCTTTTTTAAATTCATAAACTTTCGTCGCTATATCAGAAGCTCGCAAAATCGCTGTCCCCACTAACATGGCATCAGCTTTACCTCTTAACTTTACTGAATCATACCGATCACGAATCCCGCTTTCCGAAACCAAAATTACATCATCTGGAATCTGCGACCGCAAACGAAGCGTTGTTCCTACATCAACCTGAAAAGTCTTTAAATCACGATTATTCACACCAATAATTTTTGCCCCAGAATTAAGCGCTTTCTGAACCTCTTCCTCCGTATGCGTTTCCACTAACGCTTCCATCCCTAAATGTTGCGCCTTCTCCCGAAACTCGCGCAACTCATCCTCTGACAAAATCGCAGCAATTAACAAAATTGCATCCGCCCCCATATGGGCTGATTCCACAATCTGCTTTTCATCAATCACAAAATCCTTACGAATAAGTGGTAAAAAAGTTCGCTTCCTAATCCTAGCAAATAACTCCTTACTTCCTCCAAAAAACTTTTCATCGGTAACCACAGAAATCGCATCCGCTCCATTTTGTTCATATGTTCGCAAAATCTTTTCTGGCTCTATATTCGGACAAATTTTCCCGGCACTTGGCGAAGCCATTTTAATTTCCGCAATTAACGACAATCTATCCTTTCCTTTCAAGATTTTTTTAAATAAAAAACCACGACAATGACCAGGCTCAGGAACTTCCAAGTCCTTCATTTTCGCAACTTCTTGACGCTTAACTTTTACAATATCATCTAAAATACTCATACTCGGTGACTTAACGAAATATATTTATGAAAAAGATCATAGGCCTTCCCGGTATCAAGCGCACTTAAAGCTAATTCATAACCCTCTTCCATAGTTCGAGCTTTATCAGTCAAAAGAAAACCAGCCGCACTATTCAAAAGCACCAAATCACGTACTGGGCCCGAAACATCACCCGTCATAACACCATCAAAAATCTCCGCATTTTGTTTAGAATCCCCTCCTTCAATATCTTTAAAAGAAACCGGCTTAATGCCAATTGTTTGCGGGTCAAATTCATAAAAAATCAAATTCCCATTTTTTAATTCAAAAACATCGGATTTTCCAGTAATTGTAAGCTCATCTAACCCGTCACTTCCATGAACTACCATCACCCTTTCATGTCCTAAATTTTTAAGAACTTCAATCATTTTTTTACCAGATTCTAAATCAGAAACTCCTAAGATTTGACGTCGCACGGACGCTGGATTAGTAAGTGGTCCTAACAAATTAAAAACCGTACGTCTCTTAAGTTTTTTACGAACCGGCATCACATATTTCATGGCCGGATGATAAAAAGGCGCAAACATAAACCCAATTCCCAAAGTGTTTAAGGTTTCCTCAACCTGTTTTGGATCTAATTCAATCTTTGCCCCCAATTTTTCCAAAACATCAAAACTTCCACATCGACCACTTGCCGCTCGATTACCATGTTTCGCTACCGGAACCTTACCAGCGGCTAACACAAAAGCAGTCATGGTCGAGGTATTGACTCTTTGCAAACCAGAACCTCCAGTTCCACACGTATCCACTGCTTTTTCAAAACCACGCACCGGATTCACAAATTCTCGCATTACTTTAGCCATCCCCGTAATCTCTTCAACTGTTTCCCCGCGATCTGCTAATTCAATCAAAAGCGCTTCCATTTCACTCTCTTCCATTTCACCTTTAAGCATGCGTTCCATTAATTCAGCTGCCTCATTTTCCGTATAAGTTTTAGACATCTAAAAAACTTTTAAGAATAGTTTTACCCACTTCAGTCCCAATACTTTCGGGATGAAATTGAATTCCATACAAAGGATATTTTTCATGCTGTAAAGCCATAATTAATTGATCCCCACTTGTTTCGGCAGTCACCTTTAAATCTTTTGGAAAAGATTCTTTTTCAGCCATCAAAGAATGATATCGCATCGCCCCAAATTCTTCGGGAAGACCAGCTAAAATATTGGGATAAGGCAACTCTTCAACATCCAATCTTTTCACTTCCGAAACCTTGCCATGCATAATCTCCGGAGCCTGCACAACTTCTCCACCATGCAACAACGCAATCCCCTGATGTCCTAAACAAACTCCTAAAATCGGCTTTCGACTAGCTAATTCCTTGATAACAGCCCGGCATACACCAAAATCCTTGTCATTGGCTGGGTGCCCGGGCCCCGGCGAAATAACAATATGACTGGGATCCATTTTTTCAATTTCTTCCAACGTAATTTCATCATTCCTATAAACCACTGGATCACCCCCTAACTCTCCCAAATACTGATAAAGGTTATAAGTAAATGAATCGTAATTATCAATAATTAAAGTTTTCATCGTCTAAATTTAAGGTTAAAGAACAGATAAACAGGACTTAGCTTTGTGCAAACATTCCTCATGCTCGCGTTCTGGGACTGAATCGTAAACAATCCCGGCCCCGGCTTGAATATAAGCTTTATTTTCTTTACAAACCATAGTTCGAATCGCAATCGCAAAATCCATATTCCCGGAAAAATCAAAATAACCAACTGCTCCCCCATAAATTCCTCGTTGTCTCTTTTCTAATCCCGAAATCAATTCTGCGGCCCGAATCTTCGGCGCCCCCGAAAGAGTTCCGGCCGGAAAACAAGCTCGAAAAACATCAAACATATCTTTTCCCTCACGCAAATTACCCGTAACATCTGAAATCATGTGCATAACAGAAGAAAACCGTTGAATATATTTCTCGGCTGGCACAATCACTGTCCCCACTTCCGCCACTCTTCCCACATCATTTCGCCCTAAATCTACCAACATCATATGTTCGGCTAATTCTTTGGGATCTACTTTTAATTCCGCTTCCAACCGCTGGTCTTCCTCTTCATTTTTTCCTCTAGGACGTGTCCCCGCAATCGGCCGCACCAAAACTTCACCACTTTCAACTCGCACCAGTGTTTCTGGCGATGCTCCCACCACGGCAAACCCTTCAAACTGCAAAAAATACATATACGGCGATGGATTCGCATGTCGCAATCCTCGATACAATTCAAAAGAACTTCTTTTGGTCTTAGCCACAATCGAATGACTAACCACAATTTGAAAAACCTCGCCCTCTTCAATATAACGCTTACATTTTTTAACTTGTTCTATAAATTCATCCCTCCCCGGCTCTAATTCGTAATCTGTTACCCCCTCACTCGGCTCAATAAAAGGAATCTGCAATGGAGCTTGAATTTGCGCCAAAATTTCATTCATTCCATCTTCTTTTTCTCCTTCTCCAACTAAATAATGCAATTTAGCCACGTGTTTTAAGTGATCAAAACAAATCACCACTCTTGGTAAAAAGAAAATCCCTTCTGGGATATCCATTCCAGCCTTTTTTTCAGATTTAGGAATATCTTCCACATGATGAATTACTTCATACGAAAAATAACCTACAAACCCAGCCATTAAACCTTCTCGCACTTCCTCCTCAACTTCGTAACTTTCCATCTTCTCTTTAATCAATTTTAAAGGATCCTCATTTTCATCAAACTCCAAAACCTCAATTGGATCAAAACCAATAAATGAATACCGCCCCATTTCACCATCTTGTTCCGCACTCTCTAGTAAAAACGAATGCTCTCGCCCCAAACAAAGCTTATAATAAAGCGATATCGGCGTCTCGGTATCCGATAAAATTTCCCTAGTTATAGTATTGTATCGATTCACCAGTACAAAGTTGTTAAAAAAATAAATTTAAAGAAATAAATTAAACCCTCCCTTACTCGCCCTTATCGCCTTAGCACCGCGCGTAACTTTATCAATACTAACTCCCAGTTCTTCCTTTACTTTACGCTGAGATTTACCCTCTGAAAGCAACTTTACAATCTGCCAACGCTCAGCCACTTGCTCTAGTTCATGAGGAGTTAAAATATCTCGCAAAAACGATTCTGCCTCCCCCACGGTCTTAAGCCCTGGGAATAATTCAAACAACTCATCTAAATGTTCTTTATTCATAATTAAAAGTGTACTGTTATATAAGTACACTATAGCTATCCAAAAACTAAAGTCAAGTCTAAATTATCTACTGATAATCATTACCGTTTTCTTCATCCGACAACCTAGGTCCCATACAAGAAACCCATCGCATTCCAGAACTACTTCTAACTCCTCCCCACCCCCAAGGACTTTGATCTGTACTAGGTATTAAAGCCGGATCAACTAAAACGCTTTTTCTTTCAACTTCCCAATCATGCCCTTCATTTCCCCCTGGCCGATCCTGCACCGGAGGTAATTCAATTTTAGAACCCTTTTTCTTTAATAATACTAACAACTTTTCATATAACGCCCATTGCTCTCTATTCATAGAAAAAACTTTCTTAGCTTGTAAATAATTCATTTGAGTTCGTGACAAATCCATATACCTACTAAATCCAGCCAAAGGCAACTTACGCTCTTTAGCTAACTTAATTAATTCATCCTTTGCCTCCTCAGAGATCATTTTTAACCCGTTTATCGAAAAAGGATCTTCCCTTATTTGTTCTAAAACACTAACCCAAAACTTCTCGCAAAGTCCTTTCAGCAAGAGCCAATCTATCTCTCATATTTAAAGTTACCTCATAAAGAATCTCACTTACACCTATTGCTCCATTCTCAGCTCGAATAGTCTCAATTAATTCTTTGGAAGCTTGCCGCTCATCAACAATTCTTTCGGAAATTTCACTCAACAAAACAATTTTTAGGGGTGGGAACGCACAAATTGTAACACAAAAAATCTACGGAGCAACCCTATAAATTTCAAACGTAAAACTATCACTTACATTACCGTCTACATCTTCGGCATAAACAACATAAGTATTAGTCCCCACATCATAATTTAAGTGTTGATCCTCGCAATAATAACTCCATTCCCCGCTCCCAGCCACAAACTTAGTTAACTGAAAATCATTCACATAAACTGACGCCGCACTTGTGCTTACCGTCCCCAAAACTAAAACCGAAACCGCACTAGTTGAATAAGTTCCATCCAAAAAGTCCCCATTTAAACTAGTTACCGCTGGAGCAGTTAAAGGCGCATCTGAAACTGTTTCTTCAACTGTTTCTTCTTCCGCCACAACTTCCTCTTCAGTCTCCGCTTCAGCTTCGTCCGTTGACTCATCAATTTCTGTTGTCTCCTCTTCTTCTACATCCAAAAATCCTTCTGGCACTTCAACAATCACTTGTAAGGACTCACTTTCTACACCAGAACCATTCTCTGCCACAACTGTAAACATATTGCGACCTTCTCTTAAATTCCCATAATCAGCGGCCAAACCATAGCGCCAAGACAAATCACCAGCCTGATAATGCTGCAATTCATAAGAAAAACCACTTCCGGCTGCATCATAACTAGTAACCGTTACTTTCACCGCATTTTCAGATACGGTCCCGTGTAATGAATAAGGCAAAGAATCCTCCTCAGTCAAAATATATGGACTAGCCACTGGGATTGTTACTGCCACAGTTGGTGGGGTTAAATCCACCTCCACTTCCTCTTCAGCTTCTTCAACCTCCTCCTCCACAATTTCCTCCTCAGTCTCTACTACGTCAAACGTCCCAATTGTTTCTGCACTATTTGAATCATCCTCTTCTACTACAACTGCTAACATCTGCTCATCTTCAGAAACATTCCATTCATACCAGTGCGTTTCCTTCCAATCATCCGAAAGAGCTGCTAACAAAGAAACTGGCTGCCTAGCCATCATTGTTGCCATATCTGCCGACGTAACTTCAATTTCCTGTCCAACTCCAACTTTAATCTGTTCTAACACTACTTCTCGATCCGAATTTTGTTCCAAAACTTCCACCAAAACCTCCCCTTCCATTACACGCACAATTTCCCGATCAGTAATAGCTACCTCAAAAATTGTCCCATAAGAAGTCACCCGTAAATTATCAGTCAAAACCACCATTCGAAGCGCATCGTCAGAAGAATCTTCTACATTTAACCAAACACTCCCGGTTCGAAGCGACATTTCAATCTCATCCAAATCACTCCCTGTTTCAATTTCTTCAATATTCACCTTTGTTACTTCATCCATTCGCACGTGAGTTCCATTATAAAACTCCAGTGTCCCACGACTTTCCCGTTCCATAGCTAACATGTCGCCCTCTAACACCAGCTGATCATCATAAGCTTTGGTCCATTCAGCCTGACCCCAAGGCAAAATCTCAGCTCCTCCCTCGGTTAAATCAAAATTAATTTTATTCTTAAGTTCTGTCTCTTTCTGATCTATTAAAGCCCAAACAAATTGAACAACCAAAATCAAAATAATCCCGCCTAAAATAATCAAAAGAAACGGCCATAGGAATTCCATGAATCGTTTTTGACGGCGAAGATGCGGACGTCGACGTCTAGACATAGTAAATAGGTTACAAAGTGGTATGTAAAATAGTAGATTTTTGGGCTTGTGTAAAGGAAAAAGAAGACTTAGAAGAGCTGGCTGGCTAATTTTTCTTAACTGGAAGGAACCTTTTTGGATACATGATCCAAAAAGAACCCTTCTCGCTTCGCGTTACGTTTTCGAAAAACTACCATCCCAGCTCTTCTCCCCCAAACCTAAGGCCCATCTCCTGTTTAAGAGCATTTACATCTCTTATCAACCGCTGATCTTTGCGCATCATCTTTACAATCTTATCTACGGCGTGCATTACAGTCGTATGATTGCGGCCAAACTCTTCGCCAATTTGTTCAAACGAAGCCCGAAGTTCCTTTCGAATCAAATACATACAAATTTGACGTGGAACCAACACCTCTTTTTTACGAACTGAACCTGTTATGTCGCTTTTTGTAAGTTTAAAATAATCCGCCACAATATCAATCACATCATCCGCTGTTTTGGCCAAAGATTTATGTTCACGCCCATCATCCAACACTGCAAATTCACCACCACGATTCAACTTCTTCATAATCTTAGCCACCGACCGAATCGTTGGAGTTGATTGTTCTAATTCATATTGAGCCACAGCCTGCATCAACACTCCTTCTAATTCCCGAATACTATGGTGCACATTGTAAGCCATAAATTCCAAAACATCCGCTGGTAAAAGCACCTGATACTCCCGACATTTAGCATGCAAAATAGCCAATCTCGTCTCATAATCCGGGAACTGCACATCCACAATCATTCCCATTTCAAACCTGCTAATCAAACGATCTTTAATATCACGCAATTCCTTTGGTGGCCGATCCGCACTCAAAATAATCTGCTTATTAGCATCATAAAGCTCATTAAAAGTATGAAAAAACTCCTCTTGAGTTCGCTCTTTGTGCGCCAAAAACTGAATATCATCAATAATCAAACAATCCACATTACGATACTTAGTTTTGAATGATTTAGCCTTTTGATTTCGAATAGCATCCACAATCTCATTCATAAATTTCTCGGAAGTCATATAAGCCACTATTGCTCGAGGATTGTGTTTAATAATCGCATTACCCGTAGCCTGCAAAAGGTGAGTTTTTCCCAATCCAACTCCCCCATACACAAACAAAGGGTTATAAGCCTGACCCGGCTTTTTCGCAATCGCCATACAAGCCGCGTGTGCCAACCTGTTCTCTGGCCCAATCACATAACTTTCTAACGTATATTTAGGATTCAAAGTTTTGCTTCGAACTCCATCCGTATTAATCATATACTCCTCTTTCCCGGGCATTTTACGCACTTTTTTTATTGGCTCCGAAACTTTATTCACATCAATACTTCGAGCATCATCTCCTTGCCCTAATTTCCCATCTACTTCATACAAAATTTCTTTAATCTCTGGATCAACTGACTGCGCTGCCGACAATAATTCTTTTTTATATTTATTCGCTGCCCAATCACGCGAAAGCACCACTGGAAACCCGACAGTTACTACATTCTTCTCTTTATTCAGTACTGTTGTATGCTGAAACCACGTTAAGAAATCAGAACGTTTAAGGTTTGGCTCAAGAGCTTTCAAAACCTCTATCCAAAAATCACGATGAGTAGTATCAGACATAAAGGAGGTCCAAAAATTGGGCTTCTATCATAATGACACTAAAGCTTATTAACAAGGGGAATTATGAACGACCCTGGTGCCATTCTAGAATTTTTTCCCAATAAATATCAATCCAATGAATACCAACAGACATTTCTTCTTTCTTATAATTAAAATAATCTATGGCTACGTTCATAAACTCTTCAAAAGTCATACCTGGTTCAAAACCCTCTACAGGGAAACTAAAACCTCCTAATCCATCAATGCGAACTTCCATATAACCAGTCGTGGAATCATATCTTATTTCCCCAGACCCCCCAAAAAAAGTTCCTCCAATAGAATTTTCACCTTGTTCAATATTTTGAAACCCTGCCAACCTCGCATAAGTTTGCAATCGCGATTTAGGCGTATGAGGATCTTTACTCCATTCTATAATTTCCTCAGCACTTCCATACATGACTGGGAAAGCCACAAAATAACGGTCAACTAAATTTAAAAACTTTTCAAAAGTCATTCCGGGATCATAGTTCTCAGGAAAATCAATTATCCCTTCTGAATCATTCCGCATTAAATTAAAATTTTCTTTATCAGCATCATAGCTTATTGTTAGAATCATTTTATTAGGAAGAATACCTTGAACGTAACCACCATCTGGCCCCTCTTCAAAAGTTGGCTCCTCTATCCCAGCCCAAACCGCCATTCGTAGTATTTTTTGCTCTGGAGTTAACTCCGGAGCCTCAGACGCTCCTTCGGCCGGCGCACTCTGTTGAAATATTAAACGATTATTTTTAAACATGGTTTTTTTGTTTTAAATTTTATTAATTTATTTAATTAGGTAATTCAGGAAGATTTTGGGATTCGTGCCACTCAATTACTTGTTGAGCACTAACCTCTTCTGTTGGCTCTTTCTCTTCCTTTTCACGACCAAAATATTGGGCAGCCATGGCCAACAATTCTTCCAAAGTCACATCTCCCGGATCAAAATTTCTAGGGAAAATTACTTCGCCTTGTACATCTCCTTTATTTTTATCAACTAATTTAAATCTATAAGCCTCAGCATCTGTCCTATAAGACACTGTTACTGAATCAACGCCTGTCACAGCAACCTCATAAAGAGTCACTGAACCTTCAAAATCCCTTCTAAGATCTCTTGAGTCTACATCAGGAGGTGGTGTTTCTAAATTTCCAATTACCTGTGTATGAACATCTAGTGAGGAGTTATTCGTAACTAATTCACTTGCCTTCAAAACTCTATCTTTAGCTTCATTCCCACGTTGCCAGTTAAAAACATCGATTGGATGTATGCCATTCAAAGTATTACGTGGAGAAAAACCATCACTATTTCCATAATCCCCCACTAAATCTACAAATTCAGCAAAATTCATACCCTGTGGAATATCAAAGTTTTTTAAATGAATTTGCATAGACCCTTCACTATTAGAATCTAACTCTAATTCTAAAACTAAGATATTTACCCCATCCATACTCATCTTTACCGTTGCCCCTGGATATTTAGAACTTTCACCTAAAGTCCCCTTTACTCGATTTTTATCTCTATCTTCTTCTAGTTCCGATTCTTCTATCCCAGATTGATCTAAATCCAACAAACTCGCATAGCTCTCCAAAACCTGTCTTTGCGCCTCTTCTTCACTAACTTCAGTTGAAGCTTCCATCCCCACTTCAGAGCCTTGATCTTGGTCAAAAGATTCCTGACGAGACGGCCTATTAGCCGTAGATATTGAGACTAAACGATTATTTTTAAACATGATTTTTTTGTTTTAATTTTTAAAATTTATTAAATATCTGAATCTAGATCCTCATCCAAATCTGCCACGGCCCGTTGTTCTTCTTGCTCATCAAGGTTACGAGGAATAAAATAAGTCGCTATTTCTGCTCTCTCTGCTTTTCTTTCTTCAGCCCGTCGCCGTGCCGCTGCAATTTCTACATCTTCCACATAATCTGCCAAAACAATCCGGTCACATAATCCCGGATTTTCTAAACTCCTAATTGTTATACTTTCTTCCAAACCGAACCTAACTACAGCCTCAGGAACCAACCACTCGTTTATTTTCGGTGCATCTCGCCCCGCATCATTATTAGTACCCACAAACTGAATTATCACCCATCGGCTATCAATACGTCCCGCCATGGCCACTGAAAACCAAACATTTTCGTAACCCTCAGCTGGCGTCCCTGGAATACTACTATTCCATAAAACTTTAACAGCCTCCAAACCATAATCTTCAACATAACCCTCCAAAAATTTTTGGGCCTTTCGGCGAACTTCCAAATCTTTGTCCATTTGCTCCTCTTCCTCTCTTTCAGCCTGAAGCTCAGCCTCTTCTGAACCAGGAAGTGGCCTAGATTCTATACGCATCACAGTAACTTTCCCCGTAACACGAGTTTTTTTATTAGTATTTTTCTCAACACCATCATCAGGTTTCATTTGTTCAACCATACTAAGATTTTATTTTTATTTCCCTTAATTATACCACAAAAAGCCCCAAGCCACAACCCTTAAACACCTATTTTTACCCTCTAAAACAACCGCGCAATATCCTGAAAAGTAACCATAAAAATTACTATTATCAGGAATAAAAATCCTAGAGAATGAATCATCCCTTCCACTTTGGCATCAACTGGTTTACCACGTACTGCTTCCACAATAATAAAAGCCATTCGCCCACCATCCAAAGCCGGGAATGGGAAAATATTAATTACTCCTAAACTAAGCGATAAAAGCGCCACAAATCGGATAATAGCGGCAAAACCTTCCTGAACATACAAACCTGTCATTTGCGCAATTCCCACTGGACCAGCCACTCCTTCTGGCACTGAAGCTGTCGTAAAAATATCTCCAAATAACTGCCCGACCATAACCGCGGTATAAGCTGAAATTCTCTTCATCTCCGAAAAAGCCTCAATTGGAGCCTGGTGCCACGCATATTGAACATCCTGAATTTCGGTCACCGAAGACATCAAAAGCCCATCATAATAAGAAAGAACCTCGTTATCTGAATCATAATACAAACCTAAAAGCACCCCAATTAGTCCATCTTCCCCACGTTCCATCTCGTAATCAATATTAACGCTATCACGCCTAATCCTATAAATAACTGTATCCAATTCACTTTCTTTAACTACCGTTACTGCTTGCTCTGGAGTCCAAACTGTTTCTTCATTTACACTAATTATTAAATCTCCCGCCTGCAATCCAGCTTCCTCGGCCGGAGTTCCAAAAAAGACTTGGGAAATCATCGCCCTATTACTATGTGGCATCTCAAGTGTGACAGTTTTCACTTCTCCATTCCTAAAAACTTCAAAAATCCATTCTGAATCACTAGTAGAAGCTAACAATTCACCTAATTCTTCCGCATAAAAAATCTGTTGATCATTTAATGTCAAAATCACATCACCAGGTTGCACGCCCCAAGTTTCGACCTCGCCCACAGTTACCCGCGGCATCTCAAAAACATTAAAACTTAAACCCACTGTTGTTCCTTCCACATTTGGATCAAATTCCAAACCATTTAAAGTAAAAGTCTCATCAGAGCCAATAATTGAATAAACCTGCGCCAAATCACGAATTGACTCTCCATTTATCGTTTCAATCTGATCTCCTTTCACAAAACCCAGATTTTCAGCCCAAGACCATTCTTCGACTGAATCGACGTAAAGACCAGGTGTTAATTCAATGCGCCCATCCCTAATAAACCCCATAAAATCATCACCATTTACCATTAAAGGCTGCATTCCCATAATAAAACCCACAGTCAAAAGCACCCAAGCCAATAAAAAGTTCATTAAAACACCGGCACAAACCACCTTGGTCCGTTGCCATTTAGTTTTGCGCATAAAAGATCGTGGACTTTTAGATGCCTTTTTATCACGAGGATCCTCCCCTAACATCCGCACAAATCCCCCAAAGGGGATCCAGTTAATGGAATAAATCGTTTCGCCGTGCTTTTTGCCCCAGAGTCGCGGCGGCAATCCAAAGCCAAATTCTTCTACCTTGATCCCGTTCCGCCGCGCCACAAAAAAGTGGCCAAATTCATGCACCAAAATAAGCACAGAAAAAATCAAAATAAACACCAGGATAGTAAGAAGTAATTGCATAAGGAGTTATTAAAAAATTCACAAAACAAGCGCCATTAATCGCGCCACATTAAACTGTCATTACCGCTTCTTCTTTTGACTTAGAGGCTTCCGCAACTTTGCTATTATAATCATCAACTTTTTCTTGTAAACGTTTCTGAGCTCCAGTCGCATCATCTTCGGTAATTTCTTTGTCCTGCGACATTTGTTTAAATTTAGAATGAGCAGTTTGTCGCGCATTTCGGATAGAAATCCTGGCTTCCTCGGCTAATTGATGCACAATTTTCACAATATCTTTTCTTCTTTCTTCTGTTAATGGCGGAATTGTCAACAAAATTGCCACTCCATTATTAACTGGATTTAATCCCAACCCCGCAGTTTGAATCGCTTTTTCAATATCTCTCATCACAGATTTATCCCAAGGCTGGATTTGTAATGTTTTTGGATCTGGCACACTAATATTCGCCATGTTTTTAAGTGGCTGTTGTGAGCCATATGCCTCTACCGAAATATGCTCAATTAAACTTGGATTTGCTCTCCCAATCTGTAATCGAGAAAACTCATCATTCATATGATTAAGGGCTTTTTCAAAATCAGAAACAGCCGCTTGAATAAATGGATCCGTACTCATTTTTAAAAAAGTTAAAGATTAATTATGAACGCAAGTCCCTACTTTCTTCCCAGCTGCTGCCGCAGCTAAGTTTCCTTTTTTCATTAAATCAAACACCCTTACCTCTAAACCACCTTCCCGGCACAATGTTGAGGCAGTTATATCCATAAAAGCCAATTTTTTCTTAATAACTTCATCAAAAGTAATGGTTTTATATTTTTTAGCATTTTTATGTTTCTCAGGATCTTTATCATAAACCCCATCAACCTTGGTTGCTTTGAGCAAAACATCACAATCAAGTTCAAGTCCTCGGAGCGCCGCGGCCGTGTCGGTTGTAAAAAACGGACGGCCAGTTCCGCCGGCGCAAATCACAATTCGCCCGTGTTTCAAATGATCCAAAGCTTTACGTCGTACATATGGTTCCGCAATTTCAGACACTGGCAAAGCTGACATTACTCGACATTCCACTCCTAATCTTTCCAAAACCGCTTGCACAGCCACGCCATTCATAACTGTGGCCATCATTCCCATAAAGTCTGATTCAACTCTAGGAATTCCCTTACCCTTATTATCCCGATATCGCCAAATATTTCCACCACCAATAACCATTACTACTCCCATTTTTTTCGAAATTGCCACCACCTGCTTAGCCAATTTTTCTAACTTCACAAAATCAACCGAATCATCGCCCTTCCCGCGCAAAACTTCCCCCGAAAACTTAAGCATAATCCGTCTGGTCTTTTTTTTCGCCATACTAATTTAGAATAATATAAGTTAAAATAATTCCTAAAACTAAACCTGCTAAAAACATAATTGGCATGCGTTTTTCCTTGCCCCTATCATGAGAATTAGCTAAGTCAGTCAATAAATTTCCAGAAATAACTACTTCTTCCTCCGCATTCTTTTCCACAATATCAATAAAACTATGATTCGCTACTAACTGCACAAATTTCGCAAAATTAACCGTCACGGTATTACTGACACTCTTTGGCGGTTCAATTCCCAAATCTTCATCCGAAATCGCTGTCTTCTCAAAATCAATCTCCATATCCTTATCATCATCGTCCATGGCCCGAATCAAAATTGAATCATCGTCTTTTTCTTCGTGCGGCAAGGTGATGTCGTCCATAAAAGGGAGGTAAAACTTTGTCTAAATAAGGATACCAAAAGCCTCCCCCGTTGACCAGGAAAAAATCATTCAAAAATCACCAAACCCTAAAACTGCACATTTTGCTGCTTTAATTTAGAACGTCCAACTTCAGATTCTTTCAAGTGATAATCCGCTAGCACAATTCCTAACTGTTCGGCGGTTGTTCGGGCCATTTTCCGAGGTCCAGGCAACCACTCCTCCACTCCATCCATAATAATTGCTCCCCAAAAATCTCCATAAAGATCTCGAATTGCGGCAATCATTCGCCCATCATTTACCAAATGTCGACGATCTCTTCCCAAAATATCTTCCACTCCCAACAACTCCTGTGTTGAAAGCGAATAATCACCCCAAGTCACTTTCACTTCCAAGTGCCCAGTAACCTGATTTTTCAAAGCAATCGCCCCCTTAGGAGCCTGCGTGGCCAAAGCTAATTTACTACTCACTCTCATTAATAATTTATCAATATTCCCTTTAAAATCATGCATCATTTTCGAAAGATCATACATGGCCACCAACTCCTGATTAGCCCACTGCAATCTTTGGTTAACTACCTTAAACAAAGCCAGCAATAAAGCACTCGCGGCTTCTGGTTTTTCCACCAAAAGTTTTTCAAAATCTGTTTTTTTAAGCACCAAAACCTCAGAATCATCAATCGCTATTGTCGATGCCGCTCTCGGCTTCTCAGATAACAAAGATCCTTCTCCAAAAATCGATCCTGGATCCAAAATTGCCAAAACTTTCTTCTGGTCATTACGAATCCTTTTCGCAACCTCAATATGTCCATTTAATAACAAATAAAGTTCTGAACTCTGCTCTCCTTCCTCAAAAATCTGTGTCCCTCTTTCCAAATATTTCTTTTCCCAAAGACCTTTCCCAGAAATAATCCTCTCCTGCTCTTCCGGAGCCAGAGCGGAAAAAAAATCTTCAATTTGAGAATGAAAATCCTTAGCCATTTAAGAAGATGGGTTAGATGAATTGGGGGCGGAAATTTTCTGTTTAAAAGCCTCTACATCATGGGCTTTAGCCATAGCGGCCTCTGGACTTACTGTACCATTAGCCACTAAATCTGCCAATGAATCATCCAAAGTTTGCATCCCCTCACTTTTACCAATTTGTAGCATAGAATAAATCTGATGAGTCTGCCCTTCTTTAACACAATTTCGCATGGCATCGTTCATTATCATAACTTCAAAAGCAGCCGCACGACCTTCTCCGTCAATTCGCGGCACCAAAGTTTGCGAAATCACTCCAAGCAGTCCCACAGAAAGCTGCGCCCGAATCTGTTCTTGCTGATAAGCTGGGAAAACATCAATCATCCTATCCACAGTCTGAGCTGCATCGGTAGTATGCAAAGTCGACAACACCAAATGCCCAGTCTCTGCCAAAGTAATCGCTGCGGCAATAGTCTCTAAATCTCGCATTTCCCCCACCAAAACAATATCTGGATCTTGCCGTAAAGCCGACCGAATAGCCGTACTAAATGAATTCGTATGTGAATTCACTTCTCGCTGCGTAATCAAAGCATTTTTTGAATTATGAATAAACTCAATTGGATCTTCAATTGTAATAATATGCGCCTTCCGATTGATATTGGCATAATCAATCATCGCTGCCAAAGTCGTAGATTTACCACTTCCGGTTGGCCCAGTTACCAGAACCAAACCACGTGATTTCATCACAAAATCTCCGAAAATTTGTGGTAATCCCATTTGCTCTAAAGAAGGCGGCTCACTCGGAATCGATCGAAAAGCCAAGGCCATTCCCTCCTTATCCTGATACAAATTCACTCTAAAACGACCTACATCCGGCGCCCCATACGAAAAATCTACTTCCTTCTGCTCTTCAAAAATCTTAAATTTATCTTCTCCGGCCACATGCTTCGCCACCTCTATAATTTCCTCTTCTGTTAAAGCTGGAATTTTATCAGTTGAATAAAGTTCCCCATTTGGTTGCCGAATAACTGGCGCTTTCCCCACTTTTAGATGAAGATCTGGCGCATGGTGCTCAACAACTTGCTTTAGAATAATATTTATATCCATAAATATGTGAATTTAATCCTGTTATTATAGCACAAAATAACCTTAAAAGGAAGCTATTACCTTCCCTCCGCTCCCCAAAAATGATAAAAAATACACATGAACGAACGCCAAAAAGCAATTTTAGAAATCCAACAAACCGCCCTTCAGGTAATTCAAGCCCATTACGCTGACTTCCCATACCACAACAGCGTTCACACCGGCTTTGTTATCGAAACCGCAAACTTACTCGCTCAAGACGCTGGGCTCCCCCAAGACCAACTTGAACTACTAACACTCATGGCCGCGGCCCACGACCTAATTCAAGCTCACGATCCTCTAACCGACGACTATTTAGGCGAAAACGAACACCAATCCGCCGACTGGCTAATTGAACAAATGCACATTGCCTCTGAATTCGAAGAAGACGAAATTGAACAAGCCCGCCGGGGTATTGAAGCAACTTTTATCCGTCACCGCGAAGACGGCATCAAGCAATCCGCTGAATTCGGTGATTTCTTAAGTGAATTACTCTGCGACGCTGACTTAGCCAATCTTGGTAGCCCCTGGGAAATTTATTTCCCAAAAACTAAAGATTATTTTAAAGAAATAAACCCTCAAGCCACTGATGAAGATTGGAAACATTATTTACGCCTCCAAATTCCAATTCTCCGCCAACACCATTACTACACCACTGTTGCCCAAGAACGCTTTCATCATTTGCGTGAAAACGCCACCAAAATCGAAGCCCTCCTCAACCCCTAAACCCTCAATCCAACTCTAAAACTTCTGGCAACCAATTATTATATTGGCCTGCTTTTTTGAGTTCTTCTTTGATTTTTCTCATTTCCTTTCGCCACATGCCTTCCGAATAACTTTCATTCAAAATCATATATTTCCCATGATTTACCCCAACACAACCAAACATATGATGGGAATTAAAAACCCTTACACAAAATTCTGCATCCTTAGTACTCCCACACTGCCAACAAAAATTACAATTATAAAGATCGTAACCAATTGAACACTCATACAAAAGCTCACCAGTCATACATTCCGTATCATAAATATCCTTACTTTTATCCACAATATGATAAGAATTCGCCGCATCCTCTACGTCTTTCATGGAGTAACAATTATGACAATTTTTGGAATTATAAATATGATCACCAGTACAATTTTCGGCATTTAATTGTACCGAAGCAATCTGTGGCACCTTTAATCTTAATTTTTCCACTTTTGCCAAAATCTCTTCTGATGTCATCTCCTTTAATTCCTCTATCTTTTGCTCATATTCTTCCTTTTCATAAGGCTTATTAAAAATATGAAACGATTTTTGCCGCAATCCAGCGCACCCAAAACAATCACTACAACTCTTTAAATCATAACAAAATTTAAGATCTCGCGACCCCACACATTCCGCACAGTAATCACAGTTATAACAGCGCTCACAAAACGTGCATTCATAACAAAGTTCACACTTCACACAGTGATAAGTATCTGAGCAATCTTTTAATGTATTTGGGTAATAACAATAGTAAGAATCCTCGCACTTATACCCCACAAAACACATGTAAGAATCTTTGGAAAAAGACAAACAATGCACGTAATCAGAATTCTTATTATTCACTGATCTAAGTGCGTAAGTTGGCTGGGATTCAAGTAGTTTTTTAAATTTTTCAAGGAAATCCATACGCCGATTATAACAGAAGCCGCCGCCCCACAAAAATCCATTCATTTTTTGTTCATTTTCATTTCATTTTTTTGTTAAATTTTCGTCATCTCAATTTGGTAGCGTGGAATTGTTCATTATGGGGGCAGTATGGTTACGTTACGGGTCTTGACAACTTAGTAACAGGGGTTCAACTCCCCTTGCCTCCACCAATGAACACGAAAAAGGCCCTCTTACTTGAGGGTCTTTTTCTAGCAGTAGGCCACGAGTCTTGACACCTTTATTATATCACACTACCCAAGATGCTTCCAAAAGCACTCCTGACAATACACAATGTATTTTGACTCTGGAGAATAGGTCGAAATCATATCGCTCTGACATTTATCACATTTACGCTTATACAGTTTGCGTTCATTACGAAGAGATAAACGCCTTTTTTGACGACAATCCGGACAATTATCCGGAAAAGGAAGATCTTTTTTCTTATAAAACTTTTGTTCCTGCTCAATAATCAAAAAATCCTTATCGCAAGCCTTACACTTAGAAACTTTGTTAGCAATTGTATCGTCCGCCATGATTAAAGGGGTTAAATTATTTAAGATAAACCTGGAATAGCCAGTTCTGAATAAGTTGTAGGAAGATGTTTCCCATACTCCCCAGTTTTACGCATCTCGGCCTTAATTTCAGCCACTTTTTGATGGTATTCCTCCTCCTTATACTGCTCATTAAAGATGCAATACTCGGCTCTATTTAAAGAAAAACAACCAAAACAATGATGCGAATTATAAACATTTTCACAATACTCCAAATCATAAGAATCGAAAACCCCATAACAATAGTTACAATTCGTAATATTCATGGCTGACATAACCTCGTAGTTAAGCTCTGATTTATAATAATTATTTGAACATTCCATCGAATCTGTGATCTCCTCACAATTATTCATGTAAGCACAATCTTGAAGTTTTTTAACGTCATAACAATAGTAAGAATTCTTACAATTATAGATGTAATCACCAAAAACCTTTTCATTTTGATCTCCTCGCCAAAATAATCGCGGCATTTGAACCTTCAACTGTTCCATTTTTGTCTCAATCTCCTCACGCGGCATTTTTTCTAACTCTGGCAATTTCGCCTCATATTCCTCTTTGGTGAATTTTTCATTAAAAATATAATACTCACTCCGACGAAGACCAACACATCCAAAACAATCATTTGATCCCACCATGTCAAAACAATACTTTAAATCACGTGAACTTTTACAATCCTGACATCCCTGACACTGATAACATTCATGACAATCCACACAGTCGTAACAAAGCCGACAATAAAAGCAGTAATCACAATCCACGCAGTCCTCAGAGTTATACAAAAAATATCCGTAATAACAGTCCTCATCATACTCACTTCCCACCAACAAATAACAATTTTTAGTATTCCCAGAATAGTTAACAAAATTGCTATTTTCACAGTTTACATAGATTAGGCCGGCTCGTGGGTGCCTAGACCGAACAGCGATCATTTGTTGAATGTAAGACATAATAGTTGACGAATTAGATAACGATGTCATGGTAACAGTTCGTAGCAATTTGTCAATCAATTACAACCCAATAGAGTTGTCGGAAAACTGTCGACAATTATAACATTTCCACCAAATCAAAGGCATTTATCGGGTTAAACTCCGCTGCATGTTCACTTAAATATTTAACTGTATTTTCATACAAAGCCCAGTGCTCATCCTGCCTAAAATCCGGCCTAAAACTCGGGGTTTCTTCATGCACTCCCACCACAAATGGAGGCTCTTTAGTCACTTGCTTACCATCATCCTCCCAATAAACCGGCCAAAAAGGTGTTCCTTGCAAATAAAAATTGTTCTCGTGGTATTTCATATTAATAAACTGTGGCCCACTTGTCGCCTCTACCATTTGCTCCACTGCCGTCACAAAAACATCCTCTCCTCCCACATGCGAACGTGTCCATTCATATAATTTAACCTCAGAATGCTCAGGTCTCACATAAGATTCATACCTTATATCTCCTAAATCTGGATCGTTTCGACTCACAACAAACTGCCCTCCCTTATCCTTATAAACCATTGCCAGCACTTCTCCAATATCACCCCCAACAGAAACTCCTGTCACCAACGGCGCATACCCAATTATATCCTTTACAAACTGATACCCGCCGGGCTCATCCAAAGTAAGCCCCGTCTCTAAATCCAACCGATATTCCTCATATTTTTCAAGCGTGTCATAAAGCTCCAACTCCCTCATATCATTAAGCCCAGCCAAATGCTCAAACCCACTATAATAAGGCGTAGCTGGCCGGACATGATAAGATACTGCCACCATTTCAGAACTAGCCAATCGCTCCACTAATTCCGGATAATCCGCCACATAATTTTGAAAAGCCGGACCAGTCACATAAATATCCACCGGCACCTCATACTGCTCATGAATATCAATAACACGGTTAATTGCCTCCGCACTATTTTCTGGATACACCCAATCATGCACATTTAAGGTAAAAAGGGTGTAAATATCCTCCAAATCATCCGCTATTGCAGACGCTGTCACAACAACTCGAGTTGGTTCAGTATTTTTTACGATTTCCGGCTCTTTTTCGCCTAAGTAAACCTGAACTACATCCCACTGACTCGCCCATTGCAACACTCCCTCATTCTGTAATTTTTGTGTTTCCTCAAAAAAGTATCGCAAAGCATCTTCATTTTCCGCATCAAAAATCGTGACCGGAAAATAAACATTCAATTTCGCCACCCGTGTTTTATCTCTAATAGATTCCATCTCCAAAACCTGTTCCAAAAACGCATCAACATCTCCCCTCGTTAATTCCGCCTCATCATCAAACCCTCCACCATCCGTCTGACTCGCAAGCGTGCCCATATCTCCACTACTCACCACTAATTTTCCATCCTCATCATGTTCAAAATCTTTCAAATCTTTTAACTTCATCAAATAAATCCGATCTTCCAAATTTTCCGGCGCCGGACTATGAAAAATTTCTAAAATATATTCGTCGGTCCAAGTCGGATCTGGTCTATTTTCTTGAGGAATTGGAAGCAAACTTCGCGCTACAATTCCATCGATATACTTAAATCCCGCAATTTCCGCTGCCGTCACCCAATCATTTATACCATTCCCACCAGAACAACCATGATTATTTTCTTCTCCAATCAAATCATCAACTAACGCCTTATTGATCGCAAAAGCTTTACTAAACTCAATCGCATTTAATTCGTTATCAGTATATTTGGGCCCCAAATCACAATGCGTACCCACCCCATGCCCGCGATCCATAATTTCCTTCATCATATTATGATCCCAAATGGTGTTAGCCCTAGCAAACGGCTGTTCAGATTCAATCGTCAAAATCGCGTCATACTCATCCGCCATATCCATTCCATATCGAAGCTGATCCACGTGATTCCAAAAACTATCTTCCCTTTCATCATCGTTATGCCCAATTTCCATGTGAGTCATGGTGGTCATGTAAAGTGGGTATTCTACGACTAATTCTTCCTCGGGAAAATCTGGTAAATCTAAAGGTAGGGGCTCTTCTTTTACATCTTTTACAATCTCATCTTTAAAAAAATCCAAATAATAATAAGCCCCAGCTGAACCGGTCAAAATAAGAAAAAATAGAATAAAAATTACGTTGCGCTTCATAAAAGAGAGGTTAGTTTTCAAAAACAGTTTACCACTTTAAGAAGGTATAACCTCATCCATCTCCTTTTAGAGAAGCTCGATAGTCGTAAAATGCGAATAACAAGTTGAAACTCCTTTTCCTATTGAAAACGGATATTTTGCAATTCTAATTGTAATTAAATCTTCGCTAGTAGCATTTAAAATCACCTCTGAATCCTCGGCTGAAAGCTTTATTTCTTGATAACCAAATTTATCAGAATGATTTGCATATTCAATTACCCCATCCGTAATACATCCTAAACCAACACTATTTTCACCAAAAAAACTATTTCCCTGTTTGCTATCTATCATGGCATAAACATCCTCATCACTAGCCTCCAAAACTTCAAAATGAGCATACTCATACACCTTACAATCTTCCCCATTACAATAAAATTCTGGAATCTCCACCACATTCACATAACCCGTTAATTCAACCTCACCATAATAACCCCATTCATCCGTAGTAAAATCTGACATCCCTCCACAACCCATCATAAAAAAAGCGGCCAGCCCAATAATTATCGTGATTTTTTTATTCATTTTTGAAAAAATTAAGAATTTCACCTTAATAAACTAGCTCAAACCATATTTATTACGCAAATTTGTGCCCGGGCACAAATCCCCCCTAAGCGGAGAAACTTCCTTTTGAAACATTTGAGGTTCTTTGGCTGGAGTTATGCGATGAACGTATTGAAAAAGGTAGGTTTCCGTGAGGAAAGCCTACCTTTTGATTGAAGTGAATCGGATAACTCCCCAAAGGTTCTCCATGTTGAGAAAGGGAGTTTCGTAGCGTCTACATCATTCCACCCATACCGCCCATGGCGGCAGCAGCGGCAGCAGCACCTCCATCATCTTTTTCTGGGAGATCAACAACTGCACCTTCCATGGTTAGGAAAATCCCAGCCAATGAACCCGCGTTTTCAAGAGCAAAACGAGTTACTTTTTTCGGATCAACAATTCCAGCTTTAATCATATTAACCATCTCACCTTTTTCAGCGTCATAACCCATGCCAATTTCGGCATTACGAATCATATCCACAACCACCGCGCCTTCCTTTCCTGCATTTTGCGCAATCTGGAAAACTGGTGCTTGAAGCGCTTTCAAAACAATATGCATACCAGTTATTTCATCATCTTCACCACGCATGCCTTCCAAAACCTTTGCAGCTTGGAGTAATGCGGTTCCTCCGCCAGAAACAATTCCTTCTTCTACAGCCGCACGAGTAGCAGAAAGTGCATCCTCGATACGGTGTTTCTTTTCTTTAAGTTCAACCTCGGTAGCAGCACCAACCTTGATGACACCCACACCACCAGATAATTTGGCAATGCGTTCCATGATCTTTTCTTTGTCGAAATCAGAGCTAGACTGATCTAGCGCCACTTTCATTTCGGCCACACGATCATCAACATCAGATTGCGGCCCTTTACCTTCTACGATCGTTGTATTGTCCTTAGAAGCGATTACTTTGCGAGCTTCACCAAGATGACCAAGCTCCACATTTTCTAAAGTAAGACCAACTTCCTCAGAAATCACCGTACCACCTGTTACAGCAGCAAGATCTTTGAGCATTTCTTTGCGACGATCCCCAAAAGCCGGAGCTTTTAAAGCCAACATGCTGAACGTTCCGCGCAGCTTATTCACAACCATAGTTGCTAAGGCTTCACCATCAACATCTTCCGCAATAATTACCAATTCTTTTTTACCACCTTGTGCCAATTTTTCGAGTAATGGCAGCAAAGCTTGAACCGAAGAAACTTTCTTATCAGTAATCAAAATCTTGGCATCTTCATAAACCGCTTCCATTCGACCTGGATCAGTCACCATGTAAGGCGAAATATATCCATTATCAAACTGCATTCCTTCTACAACTTCCTTCTCTAAACCAAAAGTTTGAGATTCTTCAACCGTAATCACACCGTCATTCCCCACCATTTCCATGATTTCGGAAATAAGACGTCCGACTTCTGGATCTTGAGCTGAAATAGTAGCCACTTGTGCTACTTCTTCTGGAGTAGAGATGTCTTTTTTAACTTTTTCAAGCTCTTCAACTACTTTAGCCACACCTTTTTGAATTCCACGTTTAAGCGCAATTGGGTTAGCCCCAGCCGCAAGATTACGAAGACCTTCAGAAATAAGAGCATAAGCCAGAACAGTAGCCGTAGTTGTACCGTCACCAGCCACGTCATTTGTTTTGGTAGCCACCTCTTTTACGAGTTGCGCTCCCATATTTTCAAACTTATCTTCTAGATCAATATCTTTTGCAATCGTCACTCCATCATTAGTAATAGTTGGAGCACCGTATTTTTTATCGAGAACTACATTACGACCCTTAGGCCCCATGGTAATTCGAACCGCGTCGTACAGTTTACGAACACCGTCCACCATTTGCTGGCGAGCATCGTCACCAAATTTAACTTGTTTAGCCATTTTATTATAAAGTTAAGAATTAAATTTTTATGAAACAACTGCGAGTACATCACTTTCGTTAAGGAAAAGAAGTTCCTTCCCATCATGTTTAATCTCACTTGGGCCATACTTACTAAAAAGAACCGTATCCCCGACATTAACAGTCATGGCATTTCGTTCGCCTTTACTGTTCATTTTCCCGGGACCAACAGCTAACACTTTACCTTTTTGAGGTTTTTCTTTAGCTGAATCTGGCAAAACGATCCCAGATGGTGTGGTGGTTTCCTCCTCGAGGCGCTCAACTACCAACCCATCACTAAGTGGTTGTAAACTCATAGTTTTAAGGTTATTGATTATAATATTTTAGCACTAAATACCAAAGAGTGCTAGCACAGTATAGCTGAGAGTGCTAAAGGGTCAAGGTTATTTTTAACTCAAAAACCTAAGCCTACGCTCCTAAAACTCTCTGAAAAGCAGAGTCTTTCCGCAAAAACCTTCTCAATTCAGCAATTTTATCTTGTGCTCGTTTTCGGGTTACATCCTTACCCCCTTCTTGAACAAATGCTATTAAATCTTCTTGAGCTAAGTCTTCTTGAAGTCCTTCCCATACTGGATTCCAAACTTCATCAAACCTTGTTCCCACTCTAAACCGCCCGCGAGCTTCATCCAAAGCCTCAAGTAAATCTCGCCCCAAAACTAATATTTCCGTTCCACTACCATCCACAAAAGGCTCCATTTGTACAGTCATAGGAACCTCAGTCATCAATCCCCCTTCATCACTCTCTTCTAAATCCTCTTCACCTATTGATTTTGTCCCAATTAAAAATTGTATATAACCTGCCACTACCAAAGCACAATTTCGAGGAGTCATTTCATCCAAACTATTTACCTTACCAATTAGTACAGTCGCTAGTTCAAACGCTTTATCATCAGTTATTCCCCTCAAAGCCCTTTTCATCTCCTTAAGTGTTGATTGAAAATAAATAGCCAAAAATCGATTCCTTTGACTACCAGAAATTACTTCATCAGGCTTAGCTAAAAATGGACCCAAAAGATCATCAAGCCTCTTTGCAGACAAATCTTCCAAATCTACTCTTTCCTCTTCTGCTCCCTCCTCACCGTCCTCAACCTCATCAACAAAAACTAAATCATCGCCTGACATTGTAGCTGGGTTATCAACTAAAACGACATCCGGCTCATCATCAAATGAATCTAAATAACCTAGGGTGGCAACCATATTGTTTGGGGTGAAAAATAACTTTGGTGAAAATTATAGCCACAGAAACATGTTTGTCAACCCCACCTTCCAAAACCTATGTATTTTCTTCAATTATAGATAGTAAACGGTTACGTAATTCTGGATGATTTTGAAGTACCTCAATAATAGGTTTTTCTATCTGACGAATACGCTCTCGAGTCACTCCCCACTTCCCTCCTAACTCTTGCATAGTCCAAAATTGTTGATCCTCCCCCAATCCAAAACGACACATAAACACATCCCAGGCTCGCTCAAATTGACTATCCCTTAACTCAACTTCTAAAATACCCCTTACCTCTTTGATTAATCGGCTCCGGTCCCCGGATAAATCCGCATCCACAAATCCTGGATCTTCTGCTCCCATAAAATCACCCCGGCGACTTGCATTACTATCCTCATCATTCATTGGCGCATCTAATTCCACATCTGGCTGCGCCACGGTTCGAGCAAATTCTATCAATTCCCCAACTTTTTCCACTGATATTTCCATCTTTTCTGCAATTTCTTCTGGGGTTGCATCTCTTTCATGCTCTTTCAAAAAAACTGCTCGCACTTTTTTCATTCTTTGAATTGCATGCTGTTTAGGAACTGGAAGACGGATCATTCGTCCATGATTCTCTACATATCTAATAATATGAGCTCTAACATGCCAAATAGCATAAGTACTAAGTTTATTACCACGCTCTGGATCAAATTTTTCAACTGCCCTCATTAACCCTATATTCCCCTCTTGGATAAGATCAGCCAAAGGCAAACCACTCCAAGTAAATTTTCTAGCCTGCCACACCACCATTTTAAGATTTCTAGTCACTAACTCATTAAAAGCCTCCGGATCACCAGCCGCTTTTCGCACCCCTAACTCATACTCTTCATCACGAGTTAAAAAAGGTTTCCGCGGACCTAACTGAATAACACCATCGACTGCGCCATCTAGCGTTGAATCTTTTCGTTTTCGTCGAGGCTTTGGTTTTGATTTTGGTTTTGGATCCTCTCCCACTTCACCCAATAATCCCACTGCTTTTTCATACAATTTCAAAGCATGCTTATCAGTTAAAAAGTCCGCCACTTCTGGCTGCGCCAACCTCCGATTAGGCAAAGCCTCTGCTTCTGCTATTAAGACCTGCAACTCTCCTTGAATTAATTGTTCTTTAGCTGACTCCAACATCCTTTCACTAATAATTCTACGATAAGAAATACGTGCAATAACGTGCAATACTCTCAATATTACTTGAATCAAGAGATCTCGCTGCTTAGGACTAACTGATCTTTCTGCTAACGTTTTATTAAATTCAGCTACATAAGCCTGAATTTGTTGCAAAGAAAACATGCTATAACGAACAACTAATTGAGGATTTGCATCAACTTCCTTTCTTAATTGACCATCACTAGCTAAAAATTCAAACTTTTTCCACATTGTGGCCTCGGTCGTACGATGCTCTACCCATCCTTCTACGTGATCCCACCTCATTCCAAAAGAATCTCTTAATCTTTGAGACGCGTACTGATTAGCTAATTTTTGTTCTATCCGACGGACTGCATATCGACGGCAATATCCAGATGGCTTATCTAAATAATCCTCATAATCTTGTGGTTCAGGGTAAGTTTTACCGCAAGTATCCGCTTCTAATTCAATCCCACCCAAAAAGAAAGCATTAGCCCGCAATTCAGTTAAATTAATTGCACTTCTCGCTAATCTTTCAATCCACAAAGGCGAACACCCCAAATTACTTAAAAAAGCCCTTTTTAATTGTTGAGCAGGGGTTAAATTAGTCGGATCTAATAACTCTTCGATATCTTCTATATCTTCTAATTTTCGATAAAGTTTATCTGAAGTAATTTCTACCTGACCCGACTCCAAGTAAGCAATTCTCTCCAAAACTCCTCTTGCCCGAGCGCGTGACATACAACAAGTTTCCATATCCCCATATCCCAACCGATGAAATCTTAAAGCCTCTCTAACTTTTCTCTTTAAATCACACAAAGCATGCAAAGATTTTAAAACCTCTCTTAGCTGCCTATTAACAACTCCTCCCTTCGCAGTCCCTACTGATTCTAAAACAGTGGCTAATCTTTGTTGTTGGGCAGGACTCGCTTCTTCTAAAAGTTCTAGGTGTGTAATTCTTCGATAAACATCAGAGTTAAGTTGCTCACTTACTTGCACCGCTAAACTTTGCCCATTCCCCCAAAACTCCTCTTCGGAAGTCAAATCGCGACGCTTTTGCTGGCGTCCTAAACGAAGAGCTAACTCTTCCCGAATTTTAGTTGGCAAACCAAAAGCATTCATTAAATTAAGTTGCGGTGTACCAATCCCATAACCTAACAAATTATAAACCCGACAATACCCCGCCAAAACATCTGGATCATGCTGATCTAAAGATTCCGGCACAAGGCTAGGATCAAATCCAAAAGTATCCCCCAAATCTGCTAATCTCTCCCCACGCGTTAATTGCTTCCAAGCTCTCTCCACTCCACGATCTCTTTGCTTTTGTGAAGCATTAATCCAGGTCCATTGACCCTCAAACGGAACTCCACGCGCCTCAATCTCTCGAATAATTTCTAAAGTCCGGACTGTTGGGTATATATAATCTGGCGGGTCATTCAATCCACGCTCAGCCAAAAAATCAGTAACCCTTGCTTCTGCCTCCGCCTTAGCCTCTGCTGCCTTAACCTCCGCCGCCGATGGACCAGGTGTCATTTTCGCCCTAATAACCTTCAAACTTTTATCCAAAAGAGACGGTCTTATTTCCCCAAAATGCTCTAACATAAATTCTGCTTTAGCTAAAACTGTAGATGGACGAAGTCTTCCAATTGCTCTCTGCAAAGACTCAATTGGACAACCTAATTCCTCTAATCTCTCCTTAGCTGCTTGTTCTTCTATAGTTAGAGAACCATTAGAAGGAGGCCTCCCCACAGGAGCAGAAGGCACTGGCGTTGATTCAGGCTCAGACCCTGGTTCTTCTCCTTCATCCAACACCTCTAATTGAGCTTGAATACGTTGATAGCTCTCCCCTCTTACTTTTAAAGCCCGCGCCGCCCGCCGCACAACTTCCCAACTATTGGAATGTAAAAAGTGAACATATAATTCTCGCGGCGCACCTTCCTCCTCAAAAATAGCAATCCTTTTTTCTATTGTTTTAACTGGTGTCGCAATATAAGAATAGAGAATTTGACGCATATAAGTTGGGATATCTAAATTATCCCGAAAAAACGCGGCCTTATCTCGTAAACCCTGAAAAGATTTATTATCTAGACCCTCCACAAAATGTGTTTGTGCTGGTGGTACAGTTATCCCTTCTCGCAAAGTATGTTGCAAAACGCCTCTTATGTATGGGCACGAAAGACGCTTACTAGAAGGGAAAGGTTTCCCTAAAACATTCTGTTCCACATAAGAAATTAATTCCGGCCGCGGCATATCATCAAAATCTTCCGGTTCCGCCTCAAGCCGAAACACTGGCGGAGCCTTTTCCATATGCGCAATTGTTCTCCGCCCCTCAAAAACTCTTCTTAAATTTTTTCGAATAGCGGCCCTAGGATGATCCGTAATTTTTTCTAAACGCTCTCTAGTTATCCACATATTATAAATTTGTATTCCATATTCACTAAAATACTGCGTCTCTAACAATAAATGCTGCCAAACAAATGGATAAGTACGTTTTGTTGTAGAACCACCAACCGGAATCGGAATAGTAGTCCGTTGCACAGCATTATATAAGTCTGTTTCGATGGCTGTTCGAATTCCATTTGCAACCGCTTCCCAATCATCGCCTTCGTAATCAACCTCTTCTGGCATGGGAACCCTTCCTAACTCCAAAGATTTTTGCAAAACACCATGAATCAATCTCTGTAGCGGAACTAAACATCCTCCCTCTCGGTCCGTGTGCGCTAAAACTGTACTTTTAATAATAAGATCTATTGCTTCCCGAATCCCACCAAAAGTTCTTACATATCTAGAATTATTATAACGACAATCTTTTTGTTCAGGAAACATCGTTCCCGCCTGATAAGTTCGATTATCAGATGGCAGTCCATTTTTTTCATTATACGCACGCCACAAATCCTCCTCTAAAACTCCCCTCAAAGACTCATCTTCCGTGTTCGTCACTATAAATTCAAATCCCATCCGCTTAACAACGTCGTGATAACCTCCCCCAATTTCTGCTAATAAATTCCGTGATTGAGCTGCTTTATGAGTCCCATACTCTGGGCACTCCCCCACAAAATCCTCTAATGTCCCTGGATAAAAAGTCGAACGACCAGCCGCTTGCCGCGCCTCCCAATGACGACATTGAAAATGATATAACTCCAATAAAAATTGTAATTGGACTTTAGTCGCTTCAACGTGTCTTTCCACTAAAGTAGCGATCTGTTCCTGCTCGGGGTCTGGGGAAACAAGAGCCTTTTCTCTAACTAATCTCATGGGCTCATCCCAACTCGCCAAAACCACGCCTAAAGCACCTTTTGTGACATCGTGAACCAAATGCTCCCGCGTAGCCAACATAATGGAACACAAAGGCTGTGCAGCCCGCATTACATTAGAATCAACCGCTTTCTCTATAACTGTTTGCGCCGGAGAAACCCAAGAAGTCTCAAGGTGAACATTCATAAGATATAAATAAGGAAGGGATTATAACAAACCCTCTCTTATTTTGCCACATCTTCTACCCTCGTTTCCCTAAACACCTCAACTTTAACTTCTCCAGGGAATTGAAGTTGGTCTTCGATTTGAGCGGCAATACGGTGCGCCATTTTGGCTGCTTGCAGGTCATCCACCACGGTTGGCTCTACAAACACTCTCACTTGGCGTCCAGCTTGCACAGCGTAAGATTTTTTCACACCTTCGTGCTCATTAGCCACGTTTTCTACCTCACGCAGACGTTTAATAAAGTTTTCTAAATTATCTTTATCCGCGCCTGGACGAGATCGAGAAATCAAATTTGCGGCCTGAATAATTTTTGCCTCAATAGATTCTGCTTCGATTTCACCTTCATGAGCTTCAACACAGTGAATCACTTCTTTAGACAAACCAAATTTATTCAAAATATCACGTCCAATAGCCGCGTGTGGTCCCTGAATCTCATGATCTAGAGCTTTTCCAATATCATGAAGAAGTCCGGCCTTACGACACATATCAACGTTACCGCCTAACTCCGTAGCCAAAGAAGCGGCCAACAAAGCTACTTCCATAGAATGCTTAAGCACATTCTGACCATAAGTAGTTCGGAATTTAAGACGTCCCAACAACTTAACTAATCCTGGCGGCAACCCAGCCACACCAGAAGCATAAACTGCTTTTTCTCCTAAATCTTTAATTAATTGGCC
>JABJMC010000028.1 GCA_018659585.1 Candidatus Peregrinibacteria bacterium | reverse complement strand
GAATAGTACAAATGCTTAAAAGCACACCTTGTCTTAGCGAAACGCCTAAATGTTGTTCATGTAATTCATCCTGTCCCACCCAGCGTCTTAATCCAAACCCAAGTAAGGTAAAAGAGCCAATTAAGGCAAATAATAAACTTAAAAAGAAAAGTCCTAAGGCGATGCTAGTTGATTCGTAAGGATCTAATTTAGTTAATACAATCCCCCATGCTAGCCAACTAACTGCGGCTGTTAGACCAATAGTTAAGATGTAGCGTTTATAGCTTTCCGAAATTTTGGGGAGGTCTTTATTCATTTTTGGTAGGCATTAAAATGGTATGAGGCAAAATAAAGCCTAGAGCAAGGCAGGCAATTCCAGCAATAATAAAACCAATAGACCAGGGGTACATGGTGCCTAAAATAGGTCCTGCAATTAATGTGATTAATTCTTCAAAAGATTCAGTGCCAATCATGAGAGTTTTTATGAAGGCAAAAGTTATAATTCCACTGGCTAGGATAGCTGCCCCAATCCATTTTAAGATTTTTTGGGCTGGTTTCCAGATTAAAAGACCAATAATTGCTAGATGTAAACCAACACTTAAGAGGAAGCTTTCCAAAAAGTGATCCAATCCTAAAATAATAATAGCTAGGCCGTTACGGGCTTCTTGTGGAAGTTCGCTAAGTGGTAGGCTGACCTGTGGTGGAATGTAATCAATCATTTCATTTTGAAATTGTTCTTTAATAGAATCAATCGGAAGTTCAATTGGTAAATTGGGCTGCATTTTTTCAAAAAGACTGTCTATGGCGAGTGGTAAGTTAGCTTTTATTGCTCCGGTGGAAATAATTATTTCGTCTGGCAATGGAATTTGGTTTATTTGAATTAAAGCGTCTTCAATAGTGCTTGAGACGATTTCTGGAGTAATAACTGTGCGGACCTCTTCTTTGATGTCGCTGGCATCTAATAATTTACCTAATTCAGCCTGGTTCTCGATAAGTTGGTTTGATATTTCTGTAACAATTACGTCATAGAAAAGGTCTTCAAAAGTATCGCTACGATAAAAGTCTGGATTTAGGTAGGTATTGGTGGTGGCTAGTATTAAAGTGCCAAAAATAACTATCGGTATCAGGGTAAGGGCGGTAACAATGGCAAGAAATCCTCTGAAAATATTCATTTGTTTAGTACAATGCTAGATGAAATGATTTTATCTTAAATGAATTTAAATGCCTAATCCAAAAATTTCATTGTATTTCTTGGGGACAGATAGCTTTGCAGTGACAGTTCTGCAGCGCTTGGTTGATGATGATCAGTTTGAGATTTTGGGAGTGATTACTCCTCCGGATAGAAAAGTGGGCCGCAAACAGGAGGTCCAATCGTGTGCTGTAAAAAAAGAGGCTGTGGAGAATGGTTTAAAAGTTGAACATGATTTGGAAGTTTTGAAGGGAAAAGAAATGGATTTTTTGGTGGTGGTTTCGTACGGGTATTTTTTGGATGATGAAGTGTTGCAATTGCCTAAATATGCGTCTTTGAATGTGCATGCTTCATTATTGCCTAAATATCGAGGGGCCTCCCCTGTTGCTAGTGCTGTTTTGAATGGAGATGAAGTAACCGGAGTTTCTGTAATGCAAATGGTAAAGAAAATGGATGCGGGTCCGGTTTATGCGGTTTCTGAGGTAGCTATTTTGGAACATGATACGGAGCCAGTGTTGCGAGAGCGCTTAGCAGATGTGGGAGCAGAATTATTAGCTCAGGTTGTACCAGGGATTGCAACGGGTAACGCCGAGGCTCAGGAGCAGGATGAAAAAGGGATTTCATATGCGCCTTTAATAAAAAAGCAGGATGGACTAATTGATTGGGAAAATGAAACGGCAATAGAGATTGAGCGAAAATTACGAGCTTATACACCGTGGCCGGGAATTTACACTAATTTTGAAGGGAAAAGATTGAAAATTTTAAAGGGACGAGTAAAAAGTGGTGATGTGATTAAGCCAGGAAAAGTTCGGAAAGATGGTGATGACGTGGTAGTGGAGGCCAAAGATGGTTTGTTTGTATTGGAAGAAATTCAATTGGATGGGAAAAGAGCCCTGCCGGTGGATGAATTCATCCGAGGACAAGCTTCTTTTGTTGGGGTGGTTTTTTAATTAGCTGTTGTTTTGTAACCCTAAAGCTACTCCCCCAATCAATAATCCTTGAGGTAGGCTTATTAAGTAGTGATCAAAGAGTCCAATTATGATTAGGAAGATAAGAATTGAGATTAGTCTTTTTTGCCTGAATAAGGCGTAACCAAAACCGCCAACTAATGTTAAGCCACTCCAAATTCCGAGTTCATTGGTAACTAGTAAATAAATGTTGTGTACTGGTTGATATTGCCATGGTTGGAGCTTGAAGTCTGTGAATTCAGCGAGGCGAGCGGTAAATTGTGTGAGACCTACCCCTACAGGCTCATTTGCGAGCATTCCCAGGCTAATTTTGATGTATTGAAGGCGTTCAATAAATGATTCGCTTAGAATGAAATAATCCCATTTTAGGATAAAGCCAATAATACCTACTCCAAGGATGGAAAGTGAGAATTTAAGAGGGATTTTTTTGGTAATGGCTAAAGCAGCAAAAAGTCCAATAATGGCTCCTTTGGAAAAAGTTAGGAAAAATCCAATCCAAAGCAGTATTTTGCCTATTTGCCAGAGTTTATGTTTGGGGAGGTCATGGGCTGCTAAAATTCCAATTCCTAGTAATCCACCTAATATATTGGCATGAGGTAGGGTTCCATAAGCTCTAAGGAACGTTTTTCCGGCAATGTTAAGTTTAGCGACTCCCGTAACGTCGGTTCCAATAAACGATTCTCCAGGAATGAAAGTCCAATGGATTTTTGAAAAACAACCTGCAAAATCCCAACTATGCTTTGGAAAATTAGGGCTGAAATAAAGATTTGCTTTGTCTTTTGAAGAGAGGTTACTTCGTGGGTTATTAAAATCATAACCAAGAGTCCACAAAGAATGTGAATTTGACCTAGTAATGAAGCGGTTTTATCAGCTGAAAACAAAACTGAAATTAGTGACAAACTCAAAATAATTCCCGCTAAAATCCAGGATTGTGAATGGAGTTTTATTTTTTTTGATTGCAAAAGCTGCTCTCCTATCCACGCTACAAAAGTGGCTATAATTAGAATCTCACTTAAATAAACACTAAAATTTAAATAAGGATTGTAGCTCCCTTGTAAAAAATAAGTATTTTGCCAAACAGTGGTAAAAATACTCAAAGGAAGAGTCCACAAGGCAATAGGCCATAATATTTGACTGGGTTTCTTTAAAGCCAGCCGCAACCAAGTTTTGAACCTTTTTTTAAGCATTTATTCCGTACTAACAGTAACAGGATAAAATCCCTCGGAGGGCATGTAAAGATTAACTTTTTCTTGCGCATCTTTCATAACATCATCAGGGTCTTCGGTGTTAAGAACCGCTTCAATAGCTTCGGCAAAAACTTCTTCATAAGCATCAGCATCAGCAATTGGGAAGCTTTCGGCGTAGCCAATTTGTTCTGCAAATATTCCGTAAGTTGCGTCTTCAGCTTGTTCTTCGATCATGTCGCGACGACTGGTTGGACGGTTAGTTTCGGTGTGATAGTGCTCAAGGTTTTCTTTTTCTACAAGAAAGCTTAAAAATTTCCAAGCTTCTTCGGAGTTTTCAGAAGTCCGAGCAACTGTTTCGGCAAAGTAACTGGCATAAGTATCACGTTTTGAAGTAGAGGTTTCAGGATCTTCTACTTGGGGAATGGTGGCAATTTGAATAGTGCTGGAATTAATTGTGTCTTGTCCCTTTTTTTCTAATTCGGCTATTTCATCTAGAATTTGTTCGTAAAGATATGAATACCCAATAATCATAGAGGCTTTGCCGCGCGCAAAGGTTTTAACTTCTTTTTCAGCGCTATCATCATCAGCTAAATAAGCATTCCAGGTATAGTATTTACTACTTGGGAGAGCGAATTGAGTAAAGAAACTAAGGGCATCAACTCCGGGGTGACTTAAGCTGCCGGTAATAGCTCCGGCGGCATCAGCAAAAGTAGCTTCTGTAAAAGCTTCGTCATAAAAATCAGTGCCAAATTGAATCATTAACAGGTAAAGAATATCAATGGCACGCAAAATATTATCAGCTCGCCCCATGGCGATTCCAGCTACTTCAAATCTTTCAAAGCTATTATCTGCTTTGGTTAATTTGTAGACATCTTCTTGAAGCTCTTCCCAAGTTGAGGCTGGTTTTCCGCGTGATGGGACAGCGTCTTCGAAATGATCCTGGTTATAGTAAAGAGCCAAAGTATCAACATACATTGGTAGTCCGTAGATTTGATCTGTTCCAGTGCTATCTGGGCTAACTAAATCGTCATTGGCTACACTAACAAAAACATTATTAAAGTCTTCGGTTGTGATTAGAGTGTTTGGAATAGGAGTTAGTTTTTTTCGATGCTGTGTGAACCAAGTGTTATGCATAGAAAAAATATCTGGCCCCTCCCCTTCTGCTAGTTCGTTAATAATCAGATCTAAATACTGTTCTGGATCTGTAAATTTTCGATAGTTAATTGTGACATGTGAATTTTCGGATTCATATTCCCTAATTAATGGTTCAAAAATATCTTCATCATCAAACAATCGATAATAAGTAAGTTCAACATCATCTTTTTTGACAGTCGTGGTGGTATTTGTTTGTTTTTTACAGCCACTAAGAGTACCTAGGGTAAGCACCAAAATGACAGTGATGGCCACGATTTTTCGCATAATGTGGGAGGTTTTTAATTTCATTAATATATTATACCCTGATTTACTCCTTTTAGGAAGTATTTTTTAGATAAAGCGTAATAATAAAGGGCTTGTAAATGTTTGGCAGTTAACAGGTTTATTATCCAAATCAGGGCTAAGCTTACGGGATTTGAAAGTAAATAAAAGGCACATTTTTTCCAAAAGCTAGGTAGTTTCTTGAGTTCTGGATATTTTTTATCAATAATGTGAGCGGATTTTCCAATGGCAATCATTCGATTTTTTAGACCAGATGAATCCATGGGATGTTCATGATAAGTGATGGCCTCTGGAGCGTAGATCATTTTCATTCCTTTTTGTTTTTGAAGGCGATAACCAAGTTCAATATCTTCCCAACCATATTTACTAAAATCTAAATCAAAGGGTTCTTTTCCTAAAATTTTCTTTTTTAAAGATAGGTTAGAGGTGTAGAAAAAGTTAAAGTCAGGCTTTTTGCCACGATCTAGTTTTTCGTAAGCAAACTGGTGTCCACCAAATTTCCCAAAAATCGAGGAGCCATTAGTCATCCATTTCATATAATCGTTTAGCCTTAAGTCTGGGGGCCAATCTATTTTACCCAAAACAGCAATTCTTTGCTCGGGATGTTTTTTGTGGATTTTTAAGTGAGTTTTTAAGAAATCCTTGTTGGAAGGAAGCATGTCATCTCCTAAGAAAAGAATAATTTTTCCTTGTGCTTTTTTAAGGCCATTGTTGCGAGCATTCCCCTGTCCGGCATTTTTTTGATTAAGAACTACTAAATTTAGTTTTTTTTGATAAGATTCGAGCCACTCTTTGGTGTAATCTTCACTGCCATCGTTAATTACGATTACCTCAAAATCCTTGAGAGATAGGCTTTGCTCCTCAAGGAAATTGAGAGTCTTTTCTAAAATTTTGACGCGATTGTAGGTTGGAATAATGACACTGAGTTGCATGGCATTAGTATACTACAGATTCGCTATTAAGCCGCAACTGGTTCACCAGCTTCTTTTAGACCAACTTTTTCACCATCTTTGGTGCTTTTAGTTTGAATAAAATTAACCTTATCTGCGGTTACTTCTGTTACGTAACGGCGATTTTTTTCTTTATCTTCGTAACTGCGGTTATGAAGGCGCCCTTCAATATAAACTGGACTCCCCTTTTTAAGGTGTTTGCCACAAATTTCACCAAGTCCCTGCCAGGCAATGACTTTATGAAAATCTGTGGTTTTTTGCTGCTCGCCTTCTTGATTTTGCCATTCATTATTGGTGGCTAACGAGAAGTTGGTGACAGTTTTACCCGTCTTGGTGGATCGCATCTCGGGAGGGCCGCCTAAGTTCCCCATTAAGATGACTTTATTCACACTGCGCATAAGTAAGTGTGTTAAGGATAGATATCCTTAGGCTAGCAAAAAGAGATTACGAAAATGTAAACAAAAAATGAATAAAAAATGAACTGTATTTGACGAAGAACTTAAGCTATCATTCCAGCACTATGTTTACAGGACTTATACAAGCGTTTTCTCGTGTTTCTGAGATTGTGGAAACAGATGATGGAAAAAGGTTTACGATTATGGCTCCGTTTGAGCCGGAAATTGGTGAAAGTGTGGCTGTTAATGGAGTTTGTTTGACCGTGGTTGAGTTAACAAAAGGAGGATTTGAAGCTGATGTGATGCCAGAAACTTTAGGAGTGACAACTTTGGGCGAGATAGAAGTTGGGTTTTTGGTGAATTTAGAGCAAGCTTTGCGAGTTGGAGATCGTTTAGGTGGTCATTTTGTACAGGGGCATGTTGATGGGATTGGTACGGTTTTGAACGTAACTGACGATTCAGATGGTCGACGAATTGAGATAACCCCTCCCCTATCACTACTTAAATATATAGCTCGTAAAGGGTCGATTGCAATTAATGGCGTAAGTTTAACAATAAGCGTGATTAAGGATGATGCGTTTGAAGTAGCTTTAATTCCACACACTCTTGAAAATACTAATTTGAGTGATTTAAAGGATGGTGCGCAGGTTAATTTAGAGGTAGATATGTTGGCACGTTATTTGGAAAAATTAAAATCTTAATTATGAAAATCGGCGTAATTGTTTCAAAATTTAACTACGAGATCACTGAAAAAATGTTGCTTGAGGCAGAGGCTGTTTTGAATGAAAAAGGAATTAATTATGAGATTGAAAGAGTTCCAGGTGCCTTTGAAATTCCATTGATTGCTCAGCGCATGGCAAAGACTGGGGAGTATGATGCTTTGATAACTTTGGGATGCGTAATCAAGGGCGAAACTGATCATTATGAAATGGTGTGTCGAGCGTGCGTGGATGGAATTCGGGAAGTGATGCTCGAAAACGATATCCCTATCGCATTCGAGGTTTTGATGGTGAATTCAATTAAATTAGCTGAAGCTCGAATTAGCCGTGGTAAAGATGCGGCGGAAATCGCAGTTTGGATGGCGGAATGTCAAATTTAAATAGTTGCAAAATTTATCTTAGGTGATAGAGTGGCGGCCTTGTTTTAAATTGAAATAAATGTCTAGTGCTTTATTAAAATCGGATCGAGTTTTAGTTGCGCTTGGAGGTAATGCTGTTGAGCGCGACGACCAAATTTGTTCAAAGGAAGCTATAGGTGAGGCTGTCCAAGCTTTGGCTGAGTTGTATCACGATTGTTTATTGGCGATTGTGCATGGAAATGGTCCTCAATTTGGGCATTTAAAGGCGGAATATAAGAGAATGTTTATGGAGAGGTCTCCTGCTAGGATAGTGTGGGACACTCAAGATATGATTGGTCGAGAAATTTTGAAAGCCTTAGGAAAGCATATGGGAGATCGAGAGTCCTTGATTCACTATACTAGAAGTTTAATTGATTTAAATGATCCTTCGTTTAACCGTCCAGTTAAAGGTGTGGGGCCTTGGGTTAGAGGTCGAGCAATGTTTGATAGAGCTGGGGTTTCATGTGTTGAGCACCCTAAAAGAAGAGGATTTTTTAAACAAGTAGTCCCCTCTCCAAAAATACAGGCAATTGTTGGAATAGATGAAATTCATGAGCCATATGAACAAAATGATGTGGTTATCTGTGGCGGAGGTGGTGGGATTCCTTCGTATTATGGAGGTGGTGGACAGATTTATGATGTAGAGAGTGAATGTGTTTCTGATAAGGATGAAGCTGGTGAAAAGATTGGAGAAGGAATTGGAGCGCAAGTGCTCTTGATAGCAACAAGGGAAGATGGTTTTTACGAAGGATTTGGAACGGATCAAGCAAGGTTGGTAGATAGTATGTCTTCGAGGGAAGCTTTTCAGAGAGCGCAAGAAAATAGAGGGGGTGATGGCAATATGAATCCAAAAATAATTGCGGCTGGCAGGTTCGCATTAAGTCAGGCGGGTCGTGTTTCTGTGATTACTAGCATTCCTCAATTATCGCAAATAGCGCAGGGTAATAGTTTTAGAGGAACAATAATAAGTAATAATAATTTGGCTGCGGTCTAAAAAAGCTGTGATATAATTGGCCCATGAAACAGCTTAAAACACTTCACCATGCGGACGTAAAAGGAAAGCGCGTTTTGGTGCGGGTGGATTTTAATGTACCCTTAGATGCAAAAGGGAAAGTGGTTGATGCAACTAGATTAGAGGCGGCTGTGCCCACGATTCAACATTTGTTAGACGAGGGTGCGCGAGTGATTTTAAAGTCTCACTTAGGGCGGCCCGACCCTGACAAGCCAGATCCAAAACTAAAAATGGATAAGGTGGCTAAGGAGTTTTCTAAGCTGCTTGGTAAACCTGTTAAAAAAGTAGATGAGTGTGTAGGAGCAGAGGTTGTTAAAGCTGCAAAAGCTTTGAAGAATGGTGAGATTATGATGCTAGAAAATACGCGCTTTTATCATGAGGAAAAGAAAAATGATCTTAAATTTGCCAAGCAATTGGCAGAGCTGGGCGAAGTTTTTGTAAATGACGCTTTTGGGACGGCACATCGAGCGCATGCTTCGACACACGGGGTGGCGCAATATTTGCCTTCGCACGCTGGGTTTTTACTTCAGCGTGAAATAGAGGTTCTAACTCCCCTACTTGAAGGTTTAGAAAGCCCTTTAGTTTTAATTGTAGGTGGTGCGAAAATTGATACAAAAATTGGGATTTTGAAGAGTTTTATCGAGAAGGCAGATATATTTTTGGTTGGTGGTGGTTTGGCTAATACTTTTTTGAAAGCTTCAGGTTACGACATTGGTGATTCTTTGTGTCAGGATGATAAATTGGAGGTGGCTCAGGAAATTATGTTAGAGGCGGACAAATATGATGAAAAATTCTATTTACCATCTGACGTGACCGTGGCTTCGGAGATTAGTGATACGGCCCAAACTTTAGTTTTGCCAGTGGAGGATGTGGCCGGAGATATGAAAATTTTGGATATTGGGGCGCGAACTCTGGATCGTTATATTGCGGCGATTGAAAAGGCTGAAATTGTAGTTTGGAATGGCCCTTTGGGCTTGTACGAAAAAACACCTTTTGCGCGTGGTACGCGTGAGATTGCTAAGGCGGTGGCTCGAACTAAAGCAACCACAATTTTAGGTGGTGGCGATACGATTGATGCCATCAAGCAATTTGGCCATGATTTTATTGATTTTGATCACGTGTCGACTGGCGGTGGCGCGATGCTCGAATTTCTGGAAGGCAAAGTACTCCCAGGGATTGAAGTGGTGATGGAGTAATGCGCGAGGGGAATGTGTCCCCCTCGCGGACTCCCCCACAATGTTTTCACGAAAATAAATTTCGCAAAACTTCACTTTTTCACATTTGGGGCCCACAAGACCCAAGCGTTCAAAAGTTTGTAGTGAGCTCAATCAATTTTCGTGAAGTTTTTTTTATTTATTTCTTTTTCGGCTTTGGCTTATCGATTGATTTAGGCTTTTTATCCGGCTGTTTTAAGGATTTCTTATCCCCCTCTTTAAGTTCTTTTGAGTCGGTATTTCTACTCCAGCGTTGAATTTTGTCTTCTACTAATTCACGAGGTTTGGAATAGCGTTCGCGAGAAAGTTTAATGATTTTTTCGCGACGGCCAGGTTCTATATCTAGAGCGGCATCAGGAGGCGGAAGGGTGTCTGCGGAAAAAGGCCGACTCGGCATTCCATCAATAAGTAAACGATTGTAAATCGTATATTTGTTAAGGCTTACTAGATCGTTTGGTGTGGCAACTTCGGCAAATTGCTGCGATAGATATTCCGCATCATCAAAACCAACTTGAAAGGACATTAGTGATCCAACATTACCAAACACGGCATCGCGGACTTCTTCTGGCATTTGGGCGATATACTGATTAGCCATGGTTAAATTTAAACGATATTTACGAGCCTCAGAAAGGATTGTGGCAAAAGATTCAGTAGCAAAGTTTTGGAATTCATCCACGTATAAATAGAAATCTTTTCGTTCATCTTCTGGTTGATCAGCGCGACTCATGGCATCGAGCTGAAATTTAGTAATCATCATGGCGCCTAGCAATGAAGAGTTATCCTCCCCTATTTTACCTTTGGATAGGTTAACAATCACGATTTTACCCTTATCCATGGCAAATCTTAGGTCAATGGAACTCTTGGGTTGACCGACAATATTTCGAATAATAGGGCTAGATAAAAATTGTCCCACTTTATTAAGAATTGGTGAAATTGCTTCGCTTTTAAACTTGTCACTCATTTTATTGAATTCTCCATCCCAAAACCCTCGAACCACTGGATCTTCAATTTTCTTTATTACCCTTCTTCGAAAAGATTCGTCTTGAAGGATTCGCGTGATTCCAAGCATGGTAGTGTCCGGATAACTAAGTAGCGACAGGATTGTATTACGTAAAATATGCTCTAATCTTGGCCCCCAACTTTCAGCGTAAATTTTCTTAAAAATCCCAACTAGTCCTGAACAAATTATCGTGTTAAAAGCTGGATCTGGGCTTTCTAACATATTAAATGAAACTGGGTGTTCCCGATCGGCGGGATCAAAAATAATTACGTCATTTGTACGACTAGGTGGTATGAAATCAAGAATTTTTTCAGCTAAATCACCGTGCGGGTCTACTACTCCAATCCCTTTTCCAGATTGAATATCCGAAAAGATCATGTTTTCGAGCAAGGTGGTTTTACCCATACCGGTTTTTCCAATGATATACATGTGTCGTCTTCGGTCTGGATCACATTTAATTCCAAAGATTTGGTGCATTCCTCGGTAATTGGTTTTTCCAAGTAAGGTTAAATTTTCGGGCGGTTCTGATTGTTGATCCGGGAGATCGGTTGGAGCTTCTAGTTTTCTAGATTTAACCCAATCAATATTTGGAGTTTGAACCACGACTGTTGGAGCATGATAAATGGTAGCTAATTCTTCGACATTTAAGACCATGCTATCTCGAAGAAGTGTTCGATTTTTAAAAATATCAATTAAGTAGGAATCAGTTTGGATTTTTTTTGTTAAAAATTCATTTAAAAGTGGTTGGTTGAATTGCTTAAAAGATCCGGCGATTTCTTTTATTTTAACTTTGGCAGATTCAATGTCGCCATTAGCTGGTAAATAACCGATTCTAATATTGGTTTCGTACATTAATTTACTAACCTTGTCAGTGCAGGCTTGGGTTGCTGTTTCACGATCATGAGTTTTGGACATCATTTCTTCTAAATCGTCGCTAGGGCTGTAATTATCATCGCTCGCAGAAGAAGCTTTTCCTCCTTTAAATCCAGAAGTTTTGCGGCGTATCCACAACATTAAATAAAGAGGACAAAATATTACCCGTGGCCATATTCTTCTGGTTCCAGCTACGTTCAAGTACATGTTTTGGAGTTTTTCAATACTTCCAAAAATTCCTCGCTCCATAATTCGGAGTAATTCAGTGTATTTAATGCGCCAACGATCGGCTAGAGGGCTAACTACAATTTGAATCCAAGCTTCATCATTGGGATGATTTAGTTTACTTAAACTAGAAGTAACACCCGCAATTGGATCAGCGGCTAAACGAGTCATGCGATCTTCAAACTGAGGATAGCGTTTAATTGGGAACATAACAGGGTCACTTTGGGTAAGCTCAACCGCTACTAAAGGCCGCGTTACTGTCATTTTCTTAAAATTCTTTTTTCCGCGAAGAGTAGTTGCATGTTGTTTAGTAGTGACATCTTGTTTGTCGGTTTTTTTGTTGGAGTTTTTTGGGGAGTGCATTTCAATATTTGCCTCCTGGGTAATGTAGTCTTCTTCCTGAAAAATTTCGACATTTGGATAATGCGCGTAAATTTGACCTTCAATTAGGTTTTTATATTTAGGAGAACAAGTTACCAAAAACCTAATATGTTTTTTGTAGTGAATTATTTCAAAACTTACTTTTTCACCTTTGCATCCAAAAAGTCTTTTGTACCAGGGTATTTTGTCTTGAATCCCATGAATAGCCGAAAATATTTGTTCAGCGGCAATCGGGCCTGGTCCGGGCTCGATTTCTTTGGGTACTTTGATCGAAAGAACAACTCTTTGAGAGGGTTTCATGGGGTTACTTTATCATATCTAGATAAGTTTGCAGAATGATTTGTGCGGCTACGGAATGATCACCATCAGATCGCTTAGCTTGAGCAGTGGTCCAGCGTTCATCCATTTTTTTGATAGATAAGCTTAAATTGGCTTCTAGAAGTTCTATAAAAGTGTTTGTTTTGCGAGTTTGTTCGGTTTCGTTACCTCCCATACTCAAAGGCCAACCAACAACAATTTCTCCTATTTTTTCCTGGGAAATGATTTTTTTCAAATACTCAATTATTTCATTTTCATTTTTATACTCAAAAACTTCCCGGGGAAACGCAATGGTTTTCTCTGGATCGGAGATTGCTACGCCAATATAGCGTCCACCATGGTCAAGAGCTAAAATGCGCATATTTTATTCGGCCTTTTGAACAACGACTTTAACCGGAGCTGAAACCGCCTCGGTGAGTTTAATAGTTACTTCGAATTCACCAATCTCTTTGATTGGTCCATCTAATTGAACCATATGAGCATCTAAATCAAATTCTAAGTGTTTTTCTAACTCAGCTTGAATGCTTTTTTCGTTAATAGCTGCGTAAAGCTTTCCTTTAGGAGTAGCTTTTTGTGAAAAAGTGATAGTCATGCCTTGGAGGCGTTCTGCTAGTTCTTCGGCTTTGGCTAGCATGTCTTCACGACGTTTTTCACGTTGTTTTTGTTGCTCTAAAATTTGTTGCATTAATTTAGGTGTAACGCGAACAGCTTTGGCTCGAGGAGCAAGGAAATTTCGGAAATATCCATTTTTTACATTCTTAACTTCACCTTTTTTTCCTAAATTCGGGACATCTTTTGTAAGGACGATTTGCATGATTTAAGGTTAATAATTAGTTATTTGATTACTTTCCAGTCTAGTATATTCGCGAAACGGTCATGAGGGAAGAGCAGATTTGAAGTAACAATCCCCTCTAGGCGGCTATCAGCCAAGAAGTAGTAAGTTGGTGTGTAGAGAAAAACTGCTGGAATATCATCTTTAATGGCTTCGGCCAGTTTTTGCAAGTATTCTTTTTTATCGCCTTCATCATCACCAAAGCTATTGCGAATGGCTTCGATGTAGAAATCCGCGTTACTGTTACCATAATTTGATAAATTTAGACCAGTGCTAACCTGGCTAGAGTGCCAATAAGAATAGGTATCTAAGTTATAACCTAAGCTTTGTCCATAAAGTAGAAGATCATATTCTCGATTGGTGACTTTTTGTTGAAAGGCTTCATTTTCATAAGTTTCAATAGTCACCATAATTCCAATTTCTGCTAATTGTTCGGCAATCATTTGGGCGGTGGTGGCGGTAACTTCTTCTTGTTTTTCATTAGTTGGAAAAGAGCGACGTACTAAGGAAAAACTTAGAATTTCACCTTCATCATTAAGCCGGAATCCGGTTTCTTCGTCTAAGTTCCAACCTTCGTCATAAAGAGCACCCATGGCTTCTTCGGAATTGGGTTGGTAAATCCATTCTTCCTGATTTAGTTCTAAAAGTGGGGTGTCGATTAAGTGATCATAACCAATAGCTTCTATAATTGCTTCTTTATCTAGGGCTTTTTGAATGGCTAACCGAATATTTAGTTTAAGCAGTCGATCGTCATCTGTTTCTAAGAAAATAGCAGTGTACTGAGGCAAAGAATATTCATAGGAAGTAAATCTGGCTTCAGTGGTTTCTTCGATGCGGTAATTAGGGACGCGAGCAATACCGTGAACTTGTCCCCGACCAGCTAGTAAGTCTTCGTAAGTTGGAAAAGTGAAGAAATTAATTTCTGTTACTTCTGGAGTGGTAGCTTGCCAATAATTATTATAATAACTTAACTTAACTTCGGTTGTTCCGTCTTTATGAGTCTCATAAGCTCCTTTTACTTGATAAGGACCGTTTCCAATTGGGTTTTGGTTAAATTCATGGGTGTCGAGTTCGGTAATGGGAACGTCTTTTAGAATATGTTCTGGGAGTAATCCAACAGTTAACTGAGTGAAAAAGAAAGAGTTTGTTTCGTTTAAGGCCATGGTAATTGTTTGTTCGTCTATTTTTTCAACGGTGACGCCGCTAAAACTACTTTTTAAGATTGGATTTTCGAATTCTGGATGTTGAATTACGTCATGATAAGTGAAATAAACATCATCTGCAGTAATAGGTTCACCATCGTGCCAAGTTAAGCCTTCTTTTAAGACAAAAGTGTAAATGGTTTTGGTTTCATCTAGGGTGTGAGTGGCAATGTTTTCAACGACCTTACCTGTTTCTAAGTCGTATTTACTTAAGCCTTCAAAAATTAAGCTCGTAATATCGCGATCAACTTCGTTTAAATCAGCAAAAACCGGGTTTAAGTGCTTGATTTCGCCAACTAACCCTTCGTTGTAGTTATGTCCTCCTTGAACAACATTAACAATATCGCGTCCTTCCCAGTTTCCACTCAAAATTTTCCAACCACTTAAAATAAAGATTAAAAGCAGTAAACCACTTAAGACTTTTTCTTTGTCAGAATAAGACTTTAAAACTCTTTTTATAAGAGTTCGCCCGCATTTTGAAGCTAGGGAGGGCTTTCTTTTAAACACCATTTAAAATAAGTTAATTAACCAATTAAGGTCGAGACAACAGATAAAATAATAAAAAGCGTAGCAATTACCACTGTGGCAGTAGCTAAGATTTTTTCTGCGCCTCTTTTGGTTGTGTAGAATTCTCCACTACCTCCAAAAGCAGCTGATAAACCAGAGCCTCGGGATTGAATTAGAATGACAAGAGCTAATAAAATGGCACTTGTGATTTGGAGAATGTGAATAGCGAGTTGCATATTATGTGTAGAGGTTATTTAAGTCGCTTGAAAAGCCAGTGTTCGAACCAGTTAATAAGTCCAAAAATAATGGCTGCGAGGAGGAAGTTTAAGGCACCACTAATAACAAAGTCAATGTTAGTGAAATCTAGGATAGCTAAAAGTTGATCGGCAATCCATAAAATAGCGGCGTTAATTACAATCAAAAAGAATCCAGCACTAAAGAAAATTAGAGGCATGGAAACAAATTTGAGAATTGGTTTAAGGATCACATTAAGTAATCCAATTAACACACCCGTGACAACAAAAAAGGCCCACCCTCCAGTGAAACTAATCTCTTCTAGGAGGGAAATTGTAAGGTAAAGCGCTCCAATATTGAACGCTAATGAAAAGCCGATTTTTTTGAGGGTACGTTTCACGGGATGATTTTAGCGTAATTAACGTTTCATGGCTACCTGAACTTTACTATCTTCGACTTCTATTTCCTTTTGAAGGTCTGACTTGGTTAAATCGGCCTCATATTTGGACAAAGTTTCTTCTTCAATGAGTTTTTGAAATTCAGTGATAGCTTCTTGGGCCTCCCCATCTGTTTGGAGAGAGATTTGAATGCGGTCATCAACGTTATAATCAGCTTCTTTGCGCATATCTTGAATAGTGCGGATTAATTCACGAGCCATTCCTTCTTTTTTGAGTTCCGGAGTAATGGTAGCATCTAGAGCCACGACAATTCCGTGATCACTTTCCACATCTAGCCCCTCTTGGCTTTCATAACCAACATTGAATTCTTCGGCTGTTAATTCGAATTTCCCTACTTTTACATTGCCGTCTTCTAGAAGTTTAAAATTGCCTTTTTTGGCCTCCTGGATGATGAATTGCACGTCTTTCCCAAATTTAGGACCAAGAAGTTTAGGGTTGGGCTTAACAACAGTTTTGGCAATATTACTCGGATCATCAGCCACGTCGATTTCCTTAACATTTAGTTCTTCTTTAAGAACTTCGAATTGATCATCATGTAAAAGATGTCGCAGGGCCTCGGGTACACCAATTTGAACTTTTTGAAGTGGTTGGCGGTTTTTAATTTTAGCGCGAGCACGAGCAGCATTGCCAAGTTTAGCGACTTGCATTACTAGTTCAATTTCTTGATTTAAATCTTCGTCAATAGCCTTTTTATTAAAATTTGGCCAATCTGTTAAATGAACAGATTCTTGGTTGGTGAGGTTGCAATAAATGCTTTCGGAAAGAAGGGGCATGTATGGAGCCATAACCTGACATAAAGTGGTTAATACAGTGTAGAGAGTTTGGTATCCCTCCTCCTTATCTTGATCATTATCGCTTTTCCAGAAACGACGTCGAGAACGACGAATATACCAGTTCGTGAGTTGTTCAATAAAATGGTAGATTGGGCGAAGTGCTTGAAGGTTGTATTCATCCATTTCTTCGGTTACTTGTTTGACTAAGGTGTGTAGTTCCGAAAGAATCCAACGATCAAGTTTATTGGAAAGTTGGCTGATTTTTGCGGAATCAACGGCTTTTGGTTCCCATTTATCAATATTGGCGTACATTACAAAGAAACTATAAGCATTCCAGATAGGAAGAATTACATTTTTGACGACATTTTCCACTCCCCTTTCAGAAAAACGAAGAGGTTCAGACTTAACGGCTGGCGAATTCATTAAATAAAAGCGCAAAGCATCAGCTCCATATTTATCTAGAACAATTTTTGGTTCAGGGTAGTTTTTGAGACTTTTACTCATTTTCTTGCCATCTTCTGCCAAAATCAAACCATTTACAACTACGTTTTTAAACGGTGATTTTCCAAATAAAGCGACTCCGAGAACTACTAAAGTGTAAAACCAACCTCTGGTTTGATCTAAGCCTTCAGCAATGTACTCAGCTGGGAAGTTCTTCTCAAATTCTTCCTTATTTTCAAAAGGATAATGGGATTGGGCGTACGGCATAGCCCCAGACTCAAACCAACAATCAAAGACCTCTTCGATGCGTTTGTAGGTTGTGCCGTCTTTTTCAAAAGTAACGTTATCGATTTTATGCTTATGAATATCATCAATTTTTTGGCCACTTAATTCTGCGAGTTGTTCAACACTGCCAATACAAATCCGTTCACCATCTTCATTTTCCCAGATTGGGAGAGGAGTCCCCCAAAAACGATTACGAGAAATACACCAGTCACGCGCATTTTCGAGCCAATCTCCAAACCTTCCTGATCCAACGTGTTCAGGAACCCAATGAATGGTTTTGTTAGCGGCAATCATTTCGTCCTTGATGGCTTCTACTTTTACGAACCAGCTTGAGGTAGCGTAGTTAAGTAAGAATGAATCGCAACGCCAACAATGTGGATAGCTGTGTTTGTAGGATTCTTTGCGCCAAACTAAGCCTTCTTTGTATTTGTCTTCAACTAGTTTTTTCTCGGCTTCTTTAACGCCCATCCCAGCGTATGGTCCGGCTAATTCATTGAATTTTCCTTCCATGGTTACATCCATGACAATGGGTAAACCATTCTTTTTGGCAGATTCCATATCAATTTCACCATAAGAACCATTAATAGTAACAATTCCGGTTCCTTCTCCTTCCTCAACATAATCTACGGCGTAGACTTTGTAAGTGTTGGGGTTTTCTTTGACTTCTTCGATTTCTGCATACCAAGGAAAGACGTGTTCATAGCTGCGACCAGCGATTTTATCGCCAGTGAATTCTTCGACTACTTCGTATTCTTCAATCCCTTTCATAATGTTTTCAAGCTGATTTTTGATGAAAATTAAATGTTCGTCCCCTACTTTTACTTTGACGTAAGTGAAATCTGGACTAATGGCTAGCCCCATAGTGGAAAGCGAGCTCCAAGGAGTAGTTGTCCAAGCTAATAAGTAAGTGTTTTCTTCATTTGTTAGTTTGAATTTCCAGGTTGTGGCTAAATCCATGACGTCTTTATAGCCAAGGGTAACCTCAAAATTTGAAAGTGGGGTTACACAATGCGGGCAAACATGCATGATTTTGTGTCCTTTGTAGACTAGTTCTTTTTCCCAGAGTTGCGCAAAAACCCACCAAATAGATTCCATATAGCTTAAGTCCATGGTCTTGTAATGGTCTTCCATGTCTACCCAACGAGCAGTACGATCCACGGTTTTCTTCCATTCTCCAGTGTATTTGAGAACTGAACTACGACATTCCTCACAAAACTCTCCGACGCCATGCTTTTCTTCAATATCTTTTTTTCCAGATAAACCGAGTTCTTTTTCGACTAAATTTTCAATTGGCAAGCCATGACAATCCCAACCCCAACGACGTTCAACGCGTTTACCACGCATAGTCCAATAACGAGGCACTACATCTTTCATAGTTCCAGCGAGGAGATGTCCATAATGAGGTAATCCAGTTGCAAAAGGAGGTCCATCATAAAAGATGAATTCATCCTGCTTGGGACGATTTTCTACTGATTTTTCAAAAATTTTATTGGCTGTCCAATATTTGAGAGTTTCTTCTTCGAGTTTAGGGAAGGATTGCTTAGGATCAACAGGATCAAACATGTGGATTTAGTTATAAAAATAGAGTCCTTTCCAAGGACCCATATTTGGGCGGTACCACCTTGATTCCCGTGTGACGAATGTCAACTGGGCGCTTGATTTAGACGATGACGGTGTCGACCGAGAGATTCTACTCCCCTTTTCAGGGTTTCTTTCTCCTGCTCACTTAGTGATAGCTAAGCTAAAAACGCATTTTTTAAAAGTAATCTTATTATAAGTTAGTTTACCTGTTTTGACAAGTTTTAAGCGTGTAGAACTTCTTGGCGTACCAATCTGTCTACTTCTTTCAAGCTTGTAGTCCAACCATCTCTTCCTCCAGTTAAGACGTTTTCACTTACAATTTCTTGAGCTCTTTCATAGGGGTTATAGACAGTTCTTCGATAATAAACTTTGTATCTAGGGGTTTGTCCTCCTCGAGAAATTTCAACGTAGAGAGGGTCTCTTAAACTAATCATATAGCGATCGGTAAAGTAAGTGTCTGATCGGGCAACTATTGGAGGAGCTCCGTGCCTTTGACTATATTCTACAAACACACTGTTTATGACGCTATTAACTGGGTTTTGGGACGATTGAGGTAGCGCGTCTATTTGATTAGTGCTACTGAATCCTCTTTGTTGATCTATTCGAGAAACACTTCCTAGTGATTTTCCTGAATGAGAATCCGTAGCTTGCACTCGAATATTTTGAGGTGCTGGTTGAATTGGCCGAGTGGCATCTTCAATAGTTAAGTCAGCTACCCCGTCTTGATCTAAATCTTCTTCGGCAATAGCAATTCCTTGGTCATCAGATGGCGGGGCGTCCTCGATAATAGCAAGGAGTGATTCTTCTTCATTGTTTTCACTGATTTTTGCGCGTAACAGGCTTTCGAGCCCAGCTTTATTATTAGCGCTTCCAATCTTTTTATGATTCTTTTTTCCAATAACTATAAATTGATTTTGTCTTAGATGTGGTGCGTATCCAATTAACCATTCCGTAGTGTTAGTTCCACCAAAATTAAGATCTCCAAAAGCATATCCGGGATACTGGTCTACTTGAAGGCCCATATGAGTACTAGTTACCAGCATTTCTTCGCCTATTCCAAGAGTGCGACGAATATTATCTGATGATCCCAATACAAATGGCATTTGATTATTTGATCGAACTACTTCTCGGGCTTGATGAGTTTCTGCTTGGACTAGTTCTTTTTCGGCCTCGAAATGAGATTGTAAGGCTTCTTCTTCTTCAAACTGAACAGTATAACTTACATCGCCGGTTTCTTCACGTCTCGTGAGAATGGCTTCATTGTGGTTAATAGAAAGACTGTCTCCGGGATATACTCTTAACCGTGAATCGCCGGTGGCATCAATGAATTTAATGGAAAGTAGCATCGCGGCCTTAAGAGCTTTCCGAGATGAGTATCCAAAAGATGAAGCTTGATAAGCCCTTTTGGCCATAAAACTGAAACCGCGATCATCGTCCATGGTGACATTTACTAGCGCGTCTGATTCCAACCCTAACTCAACAGCATCTGAATAAGCATTATCTGCAACTTGTTGCAGATCATCTTTGGCTTGTTCAATTTTAGAGACCATTTTTTTGCTTTTTATTTTTACTTCTCTATATTATAACATTATTTGAATTCTGGGTCAATAGTTATGCGGCTTTCTTCGGGGAGTTCTTGTCCCTGATATTTAGAGTGTGATTTTTGGTGATATGGAACTTCAGCCTCGGAGCTCATTGTTTCAAAGGCAAATTGACAAACACGCATTCCGGGATGAAGGGCAATTGGCATGCGGTTAATGTTAGTGATTTCTAGGGTAATAGTCCCCTCAAATCCAGCATCAATAAAGCCGGCTGTAGAATGAATAATAATTCCTAGGCGTCCTAATGAACTACGACCTTCGACTCGAGCGACTAGATCATTTGGGAGTTTAATTTTTTCTAATGTTACTCCTAAAACAAATTCACCGGGTTGGACAATGTAGGGTTTCCCTTTTTCTACCTCGATAAGCGTGGTGCAGTTTTGGAGGGTTTCTGGTTTAGCGGGGTCTAAGACTGGTTGAGCTGAATTGTTGTAAACTTTAAAGTACTTACCTAGTCGAAAATCCATGCTTGAGGCGTGAATGTTTTTCATATGGTCATTGTTTGGCGAGGTAACGACAATGTCTCCTGCCTGAATACGCGCTTTTATATCGCGATCTGAGAGAATCATGTTTTAAGGTTATAAATCTAGTTCAAGTGTTACTAATTCCTTAGCTAGACCAATATAAGTGGCTGGAGTTAGTTTGAGAAGCTTGTTTTTGGCGCGTGCTGGAATTTCTAATTTTTTCACAAAAGCTTGATAGCGCTTTTGGTCTAATCCTTTGCCACGAGTTAGTTTTTTGAGTTTTTCGTAAGGTTTTGGAATTTTGTAACGGCGCATTACTGTTTGGACAGGTTCAGCTAAAACCTCCCAGTGTTTATCTAGGTCAGCAAGTAGAATTTCTTTGTTAATAGAGACCTTGGAAAGGCCTTTTAAGCTACTTTGATAAGCTAATAAACTATAACCAAAAGCAACCCCAAGATTGCGTTGCACAGTGCTATCTGTTAAATCACGCTGCATGCGTGCAATTGGGAGTTTTTCAGCAAGATGGCTTAACATAGCGTTAGCAAGTCCAAGATTTCCCTCACTGTTTTCAAAATCAATAGGATTTACTTTGTGAGGCATGGTTGATGATCCAATCTCCCCTTCTTTGAGTTTTTGGCCAAAATAGTTTTTTCCAATATAGGTCCACATATCACGATCAAAATCTAAAATAATATTGTTGATGCGAACTAAATTGTGAGCCGTTTCGGCAATAAAATCATGGGGTTCGATTTGAGTAGTGAATAAAGTTGGGATTAGACCTAATTTTTCAATAAATTTGCGAGATTCTTTGATCCAATCTACCTCTGGATAAGCCACAATATGAGCATTCCAATTACCCACGGCACCATTAATTTTTCCTAAATATGGTTGATCTTTTAATTGTTCAATTTGCATTAAAAGGCGAACCATCACATTGGTAACTTCTTTACCAACAGTTGTGGGACTAGCTGGTTGGCCGTGCGTATGTGAAAGCATGGGAATGGTACGGCCTTTGGTTGCTAAATTCCGTAGAGATTCGACCATCTCTTCTAAAGTTGGAATCATGACTTCATCCATGGCATCACGCATCATCAAGGAATAAGAAAGATTGTTGATGTCTTCTGATGTACAGGCAAAATGCACCATTTCTAACAAGTCAGACATCGTGCTTTTTTCCATGTTTTCCTTAACAAAATATTCAACAGCCTTAACATCATGATTAGTAATAGATTCAATATCTTTAACGGCTTGAGCTTGCTCACCATCTTCATCCCAAGAACGATATAACTTACGCAATTCACGCACTTCTTTGGTTTCTAATTTGCGAGTGTTTGGAAGTTTGGCGGTATTACAAAGATGGATTAGCCATTCAACTTCGATTAAAACACGGTAACGAATTAGAGCTGATTCAGAGAAATAACCACTTAATTCAGTGACTTTAGATACATAGCGGCCATCTAGGGGCGAAAGTGCGTTAAAAGAGTGAAACATAAGTAAAAATTAGAAGGATTTTTTGAGAGCTACAAGATGAGCATGAATTCTTTGGCGAAGCTCAGCATTGTCAGCGGCTAAAATACGAATAGCAGCGGTTCCAGCATTTTTAGGGTCTACTACGGTTAAAGCTGGTGTTTCGGATGGCATTTGAAGAGTGGAATGAATATTTACCAACATGTCAGCCTTATCACTGAATGGCGGACATCCAATTACTGGATAAACTGAATTAGCCGAAACAAAACCAGAGAGAGCGTTGGAGCGACCCGCAATTGTGATGTAGCAAATTGGACCATCTTTGGCATCGTATTCTTTGATAATTTCAAGAACTTTTTCGGGTACTTTGTGAGCGGACGCTACGTGAATTTTGTAAGGAATTTCGAATTCATCCAAAATTGCGGTTATTTTGGCAGCGTGTGGTTCATCTATTTTAGAACCAAGAATTAAAGGAACAAACATATTTAATTTAGTTATTAGAAGTGAGAAGAAAGATTACCTTTTATACGACCATCAACATCTTCGCAGATTTCTGCTTGGAAAGTTTGGCCAGTAATTTTTTCATAAGCTTCGATGTAACGTCGAGCTGTTTCAATTTTAACTTCGTCAGTGATTTCAGGCATTTCTCCATCACCCATGTAGCCTTGTTTAGCTAACCAAAGACGCAAATATTCTTTGTTAATATTGTCTTGATCGCGGCCAGCTTCAAAGTTTTCTTGATAAGTATCGGCAATCCAGAAACGAGAAGAGTCTGGCGTGTGAATTTCATCAATAAGAACAATATCGCCGTTTTCGTCGCGACCGAATTCATATTTAGTATCAACGAGAATGATTCCTTGTTTAGCAGCGATTTCTTGTCCTCGAGCAAATAGTTTAAGAGATACGTCAGCTAAATATTCCCATTCTTCAGGAGTGATTGCTCCTCTTTCAAACAAAACCTCCGGAGCCACGGATTCGTCGTGATCACCATGAGCCGCTTTAGTTGATGGAGTTAGGATAGCTTGGTCGAATTTTTGGTCTTTTTTGAGACCTTCGGAAAGTTCATTTCCACAGAAGTTTCGAACTCCTTTTTCGTTATAGTTGTACCAAGCAGAAGTGCTAGTTGAACCTGTAATGTAGCCACGAACTACCATTTCGACAGCGAGTGGTTTGCACTCTTTGGCAACTACAACATTGGGGTCTGGGAACTCAATAACGTGATTTCCGCAGATATCTTTGGTTTCTTCGAACCAAAATTGGGCCATTTGGTTTAAAACCTGGCCTTTGAAGGGAATGAGGCAGATGATACGGTCAAACGCAGAAAGTCGATCGGAAACTACAATTATACGTTTATCGTCCTTAGTGTAGTTATCACGGACTTTGCCTTTGTAGAATTCACCAAGTTCAGCAAATTCTGTCCCCGCCAAGCAATGAGCTAGTTGGGCGCGGATCTGATCATCGGAGAGCATTTTTATAGGGTTAAATAATACTCGGACTTCATTGTACAAGATTTATCATATATAGTGAATCTGTTTTGTTCTTTAACTTCAAATATGCAAACTAAAGGAAAACTTTCTCTTATACTTGGGGCTCAATGGGGCGATGAAGGAAAGGGTAAATTGGTAGATATTTTGAGCGAAAAATTTGATATTGTGGCGCGAGCTACCGGTGGTGCAAATGCTGGGCACACGGTTTATGTAAATATTGATGGTGAGACTAAAAAGTTTATCTTTCACCTGTTGCCAAGTGGTGTATTGCGTGAAAATGTAACTTGTGTGATTGGGAATGGCTGTGTTCTTCATTTACCAACTGTTCTTAAGGAATTGAAAAATGTAAAGGATCAAGGTTTTGAGGTTGAAGGACGGGTTAAAATTTCAAATCGAGCGGCACTTCTTTGCGATTATCACAAAATTATTGATGGTTGGCAGGAAGACGCCAAGGGTGATCAAAGAGTTGGGACTACCAAGCGTGGGATTGGACCGTGTTACGCTGATAAGATTATTCGTCGCGGTTTACGAATTTGTGATCTTGAGGATTGGGATTCATTTGAAAAAAAATACCGTGCGAATTTAGCATGGCATCAGAAGGTTTATGGATTTGATTTTGACGCAGATGAGGAACTTGGATTTTTTAAAGAAAATTATGATTATTTGATGTCTATGATTGCGGATACGGCGCAATACTTGAATGATGAAATAGCAGCTGGGAAAACAGTGCTTTTAGAAGGGGCAAATGCGGCCTTGCTTGATATTGATCATGGAACATATCCATTTGTGACTTCCTCTAACCCAACAGTGGGTGGAGCTTTTACCGGAACGGGAATGAACCCTTCATATTTGGATGAGAACATTGGAATTGTAAAAGCTTATATGACTAGAGTTGGTAAAGGGCCGTTCCCAACCGAACTTCATGATGATTTGGGCGACCAGATCAGAGAAGCAGGTGGAGAATATGGTTCGACTACTGGTCGCCCCCGGCGCTGTGGTTGGTTTGATGTGCCTATCACCAAATATTCAATCATGCTTAATGGATTCACATCTGTTAATTTAACAAAATTGGATGTTTTAGATCATTTGGCGGAAATTAAAATTGCCAAAGCTTATACACTCGACGGAAAGCCTTTTAAGGGACTCCCTGCTAGGCTCGAAGACTTAGCGCGTATCAAAGTTGAATATGAAACAGTTCCAGGTTGGAAAGAATCTTTAAATGATGTGACTTCGTGGGAAGAATTACCAGAAAATGCGCAAAAATATGTTCTTCGTCTTGAGGAATTAATTGGTTGTAAAATTAAATATATTGGCGTTGGAATGCGCCGCGATCAATTGATTATTAGAGCTTAATCACCCCCTCTTCACCAGATTTATAAGCTGCTTTGAGTAAGGGTTGTTGGTTTTTCATGTATTTGAAAGTGTCTTCCTCGATTTCTCTCAAATTAGCTTTATGTGCAATTTTTAAGATTTTTTTGGCTTCAATTGAACCTTCATGAGTAAAGATGACTAATTCCTCTGCCCCTTCGATTACAGGTTCATATTTGCCTTCTGAAAGCATTTGTCTAAGTTTTTTTACGCTTTCAGTGGCAAAGGCTTTTTTTTGAACTCGATCGGCCGCAATCATTTTTTCTTCGGTCTCAGCAATTAGTTTGTTGAGTCTGATGTAATGAGGGAAAACTTTTTTTAATTTTTGGTAGAAAAGATAGAGTTTTTCATATTCCCCCTTGGCTAACCACTCCTTTCGAAGCGGATCATGAAGTTTTTGTTCAATAAAATCGATTTTTGATTTTTGTAGAAATTTTTGGGCTTTTTTGTTATTTGGGGTGACTTCTAGGAGTTCGGCGCTAGCTTGAATGGCTTCTTCAAATTTATCTTCTCGTCGTAAATGACGGATTGTTTTGAGTCCTTTTTTAATAAAATCTGAGCGTTGTTTTACTTCTTGATGACGAATTTGTACCTTTAAAGTGTTAATAAGTTTGTGAAGACTAACATCGTCTGCATACTCCCCTTTTAGGGCTACGGTGAGTTTTAGAGCTTGTTCTAGCTCCTTGGTTTTGCGTAGACGTTTAATTTCTTTTTTTGTTTGTTTGTAATCCATTAAATTATTATACCATTATTTTAGTTTTTAGTCGATTGACAGTTTGTGGGTTCGGATTTAGATTTGGCTACTGAATTTAATTTCCACCCACCCCCACCCCATGACAAATACCCCTACTAAACTTTATTTAAGTGATAATTCTGGTCGTGATGGCGCTCAAAGAAATGAAGTAGCTGATGCGCATCTAGAAAAGGCGGATTATTTGATGGCTATTTATGTGGCTTCGCATATTGTTAATAATTGTCGGGCTGGGATTACTGATTTTGATTTAGCTAGCCTAACCCTTACTAAAATAATGCGGTCCGTTAGGGATTGGCTTCCGGTTGTTAGAGACGTTGCTACTGAAAGACTCGGGAATAATGATTTTAATATTCAAGCTCTTTTGATGAGTGTTAGAAAAGCTGAAGATGCCAGAGAATTATTTGAATCTGGCACTATTGATGAATTGGCGTTTGTTCATTCCCATGATCCTTGGGTGCTTTGGGAAAATAGTTGGATTCGAAAAGTTGATACTGGTCGAATAGAAAAACACCATGTGATTGGTGATGTGGATAATGATTTGGCTGAAAAAATGCGAGAAACTTCACGTAAACGTTATCAATTAATTCGGGAAGCCTTAGAATCTACAGGAGTGCCTATAAATGTTTATCAAATGAATGCCACGGGGGCACGAGATAGGATTACTGGGAAGTCGGGAAGTGTTGACCCGGATGTGGTTTTGCGTGAAATGGAAAGAGTTGCTCCTATAAATGGTGGTCGACAGATTATTTGTGATACGGAGGCAATTGCTGATCCTGAGGATTTGAGACCGCTAGAAAATTTAATGACCGCTGTTTCTCAAAATGTTCGTGATGCAGTTGGGATTCATCTTCATATTTTGAATTCAAGATCACGTGAAGAGGTTAGAGAAATAGTAAGGCAGGCTTTGCAGCCAATTTGCTTAAATGGAGTTGGGGAATGTTTTATTGAAACTGGTGTAGCTGGTTTAGGTGGTTGTACTGCTTTTGTCGAAGGTAATCAAAATGCCCCAGCCGTTGAGACAGTTAGAGCTGCTGATCAATTGGTAGAAGCTGGTTTAGCCGAGTGGCCTACGGGAAGACCTAATACTGATATCATTCAAGATCAAATTACGCCTCATGTTAAGGCGTGGGATGAGGCTTTAAAGCGTTTAGTTGCTTGATAATTTCTTCAAATTGTGGAAGTTCAATTAGTTGATCCGAGTGGTTTTTTTGATTTTTAACAGCGCCGTGATTGGTTGTAATAATGATTATTCTTTTTTCTTTATCAATTTTGATATGACTTTGTTCCCAGTTGTAGATGTGTCGTCTTTTTTTGCGATGGTAAACTAATAAACCTTCTTTTAGGTTGGCAATCCAGGGGCCTTTCAAATTTTTACCGATTATTCCCATTCTGATTGTTAAAAATCCCTTTAATAATAGGAGAAAAAGGATTGCATAAACTGCGTATATGAAGTTTTCTGGATTTGAGGATTCTTTTGTAAAAAGGCTAATAACTACACCTCCTCCAGCGGCTAAAAACGCGGCAATGAGTCCACGAACAATATAAATTTTGCCCGTTTGTGGGGTTATAAGTTTTCTAGCTTGGACAATAAAACTTGGATTTTCATCCTTAATACGGTCCATCATGTCTTGGGGTGGAGTTCCAGAAGTGATCATAGTTAATTGGTTAAATCTAATGGAGCTTCCATCATTTGTTGTTGCTCAATAAGGCTTTGAACTTTGTCTACTAAGTACAAAAGGTCATTCATAAGTTCAGCTTCGTATTCGTCGGGGGTAGCTTGAAAGCTTGGATCATTGTAAACATAAGTTGCCCGGGCTCGAATGTTGCGTTCTTTTTGATATTCTTGAGAGCCTTCATAGTTTGGTGGGACGTAGTAAGAACGGCCAAGTTCACGAGTAATATAAAGCGTTACAATTCCGTTGCGATAACGGGTTACATTAAGCAAGTTATTGGCATTGCTAATGTTGCCTTGTTCCGGCCAAGAACACTGATAGCGAGTCGTGTCTACATTAGGAAAATCACCTAAACCAATAATAACGCCAAGTTTAGTTCGAACTCCGCCATTATCATCACGGCAATAGGTGTTAGCAATGAGGTCGGCAATATTGTTTTCGTAATCTTGCATGGCTTCCTCAGTGTTAAAAAGTCGTACTTCCATCCCGTAAAAATAGGTGTATTCGCCGTAATTATCCCCTTCCGCGTGCATAATGTCATATTCATCGCCGTGTTCTTGATAATAAAAACAGCGAATTCCATTGGAATCTTCGTAAATAAATTCTTTTTCGGGATGCACAGTGCCAGTTTCGTGTCCAATTCCACGAGAAGTTTTGGTTTCTTCAATAGATCCATCTAGCATGGCCGGGCAATCATATTGAGTTAGCAGGAGTTCGTTGTCGGTGATTTCTCCGTCTTCGTAAGGAGCTGGAGGTTTAAGAGAGCAGGCACTAAGAATAAGCGTGGCGAGAATTAGGAGAATGAGTTTTTTCATTTTAAGGAGGTTAAAAACAGATTATTTGTGGTTTACATTTAATTGCTTCTAAAAATTTGAAAAAATCTTTGTTTCTTAATTCTAAAGTAGCGGTGTTTACATTAGGATGAAAGCTTACAATTTTGGCCTTGACCACTTCTTCATCTATGAATAATCTAACTTTTTTACCTTGATCATTAAGGAGCCCAAATGGTGACACTGACCCAACCTCTAATCCTAATAGTTGATCCAAGGCTTCCGCGCTGGCAAAGCTGACTTTTTTAGCCTCAACAGTTTGAGCGATTTTTTTGAAATCTAGGCGTTTTACAGCTGGTAAAATCACCATAAAAAAATTCTTTTTACCATCTTTAAGGACTAAATTTTTACAGGGTAATCCGGGAATATTTCCGCAATGCTTTTCCGCTTCTTCGCAAGTAAAAACTGCTGGATGTTTATGAAGAATATATTCGATGTTATTTTCTTCCAAAAATTGCTGAACGTTGGTCATTTTAACCTAATGATTTAAACTGTTGCACCATTTTTTCAAGTCTTTCTTTTCCTTCTAAATAACGTTGTTTATCCGCTTCTACAATTTGCTTGGGAGCATTGTGAATATAGCCCTCGTTTTTGAGTTTACCTTCGAGGCCTTTTAAGTAAGCGGTTAAGTTTTGAATCTCAGCCTTAAGACGAGCTTTTTCTTTGTTAACATCCACAATCCCTTTGGTCATAAGTTTGATTTTAACAGGACCAGCAAAGGAAACTATTGAGCCTGGGGTTTTCTTCTCTTCCTTTTCAATAACGGGATTTTCAAGACGCGCTAAACGCATAATGATGTCCATGTTGTCTTGTAAAACTGCGTTTAATTTGGCGCCTTGAAAGCTGGCTTTGATCTTTTGACCAGGTTTAAGTTTGTAGTCAGCACGAAGTTGGCGAATTGTACTAACCACTTTTAGTACAGCCTGCATTTCTTTATTAGCTTTGGTGAAATTAAACATGGGATCAACTTTTGGCCATTCTTCGGTAATTAGCAAGGTTTTTTGATCCATTTTTTCCCAAAGAACTTCGGTTACGTATGGAGTATATGGATGCAAAAGTTTGAGAATGGTTTTGAGGACGTGAGCCAAAACTGCTTTGTTTGGTTGAATTTTACTAATCTCTAAATACCAATCACAGTATTCACTCCAGAAAAAGTCGTAAACACCCATTCCAACCTCGGAAAGGCTGTATTTATCAAGGCTTTTGGTAGCTTGTTTAGTAACTTGATTTAAGCGGTGTAAAATCCATTTATCAGCTCGGGATAAAGTTTTGGGATCAATTTCAGTGTGGAAGTCTTCTTTTTCAAGATTCATTAAAACATAGCGAGCACTATTCCAAATTTTATTCACAAAATTGCGGTAACCAGCGATTTTTTCTTCGTAAACACGAAGATCATTACCAGGTGAAGACCCAAGGACAAGGCTAAGGCGTACAGCGTCAGCTCCATAATTTTCAATCATATCAAGCGGATCAATACCATTCCCTAGCGATTTACTCATTTTACGACCTTGTTTATCGCGAATTAAACCGTGCAAGTAAACTGTTTCAAATGGCACTTCATCAAGTAAGTAAGTGGTCATCAAAATCATCCGAGCTACCCAGAAAAACAAAATGTCATATCCAGTTTCAAGCACTTGGGTGGGATGAAATTTCTTGAAATCACTAGTTTTTTTAGGCCAACCAAGTGTGGAAAAAGTCCATAACCCAGAAGAAAACCAAGTATCAAGAGTGTCGGGGTCTTGTTTAAGCTTGGTTCCTTTACATTTTGGACACTTGTCAGGGTCTTTTAGACTTACGATTGGCTCTTTGTGATGCTTGCATTTTTTATCAACACAGTGCCAAACTGGGATCCTATGTCCCCACCAAATTTGCCTCGAAATACACCAGTCACGTAGATTTTCAATCCAGTGGAAATAAACTTTATTAAAACGATCCGGAAGGATTTCAATATCCCCTTTGCGAACCGCCTCAAGTGAGCGTTCTTTCAAAGTTTTGCCGCGCACTTTTTTGTTAACATCAATAAACCACTGTTCGGAAACAAGTGGTTCGACCGCGGTTCCACAACGATAACAACATGATAAATTGTGGACATATTCTTCATCGATATGGTCTAGGAGACCTTTTTTATCGAGTTCTTTGACAACTTTGTCGCGGGCTTCTAATACGTGGAGCCCTTCGAAATCTTCTCCTCCAGCTTCTGTTATTTCACCTTTTTCGTTAATGATTTGCACGACTTCAAAGCCGTATTTTTGAGCTAAGTCAAAATCGACAAAGCTGTGCGCCGGCGTAATGGTCATAGCTCCACTTCCCATCTCCATATCGGCACTCTCATCAGCTACGAATTTGGCTTTTACGTCGCCAGTAATCCACGGCACGGTGAGTTCTTTACCAACTAGGTCTTTGTAACGTTTGTCTTTAGGGTGAACAATTATAATTTTGTCGTGAAATTTAGTTTCTGGACGAGCAGTCCCAATAACGACTGGTCCGTATTTTAGGTAATAGAATTTAGATTTTTCTTCTCGATATTCAAGTTCGTCATCAGCTAAGGTTGATCCACAACGAGTACACCAGTTAACAATGCGGTGGCCTCGGTAGATAAGCCCGTCCTTGTACATTTGTAAGAACGCGGCCCTTACAGCGTGAGTTAATTGATCATCCATAGTGTAACGCTCACGAGTCCAGTCAACGCTGGCTCCCATTTGACGGATCTGGTTTCTAATCGTGTTCTGAGATTCTTTAACGTATTTTTTTACGCGTGATAGAAATTTTGCTCTACCCATGGTGTGCCGATCTAATCCCTCTTCTGCGATTATTTTTTCAACCTTGTTTTGAGTCGCAATTGCGGCGTGATCTGTACCTGGTAACCACAAGGTTGGCCTCCCCTGCATACGGTTATAGCGCACCATAATATCCTCAATAGCGAGCATCATAGCGTGCCCTAAATGTAATTGTCCGGTTGCGTTTGGTGGAGGTAAAGAAATAGTGAAAGGTTTCTTTTTTGGATCGCCTTTTGGCATAAAGGCTCCAGCCTTTTCCCATTTCTGATAAATGCCTTTTTCATAATTTTTTGCGTTGTAGGCTTTGGGAATTTGTGTCATATATAAAATGATTTGATTGTTTATATCTTAGGTTTTTATACCATATCCCCCCATCTTAATATATTATTTAGCTTTGTTTACTTATTGACATTTACAGGTTAAAAGTGTATGATTAAGAGGAGTTAACAGAATTTTATGCCAGGTAACACCCATCAAAAAGCACCTGAATCCATAAGCCCTGATGCTGCCCCATCAAAACCAAAAGCACAGGAATCTACAGTGGATGAACCAAATCTAGCCGCCGAAGCTGGCGTTGACGCTGGTGAAATTTTGGATGGAATTGATGAGGGTGGTGAAATGGTTGATTCGATTAAGCTGTCTGAAAAAAAGGAAGGTGTCGGTGAGCATCGCCAGGCAACTGGTAAAAAATTCGGTGATTTTAAGAAAAAAATGACCAAGGAAGAGACTGAGGCTTTGAAAATTAAATTACTCGAAAAATTGCCAGCTCCAAAAGCTATGGTTCGTGAAATTCGCGCTCATGTTAACCAAGAAATTCATCATTTAGAAAAAGAGGCGGCTAAGCACCAACGTAAAGCTAGGTTTAAAGAATTAGCGGCTGCGGTTGCTCGAATGCGGGAATTAAAGAATATTTTGGCTGATTTAATTCACTCTACCGCGGAAATGATTAAGAATATTTGGCTAAAAGTAGTGCACGGAATTGTTTAGTTTTTAACTTCCATGTGCTATCTTATAGGCCCTTTTTTATTTGTCTTTTTTTATGGAGAATTTAGTTGCGGAAATAAGCCGTCTAAAGCAAGAAAAAAACGCCATCATCCTTTCCCATAATTACCAACGAACCGAAATTTTTGAAGTCGCTGATTTTATTGGTGATTCTTTGGGGCTTTGTCAGGAAGCTAAAACTACAAAGGCTGATTTAATTGTTTTTTCTGGGGTTCATTTTATGGCTGAGAGTGCTGCAATTTTAAACCCTGATAAAAAGGTTGTTATCCCAGATCCTGAGGCTGGCTGTGCTATGGCGGACATGATTGATGTGGAGGGCTTATTGGCTATGAAGGCTAAATATCCGGGGGTCCCAGTGGTTATGTATGTGAATTCTACAGCGGAAATCAAGGCTGAATCTGATGTTTTGTGTACTTCGGCTAATGCGGTCAAGGTCGTCCAATCTTTATCGGAAAAGCGTGTTATTTGTGCTCCCGATAAAAATTTAGCTGATTTTATTCAGTCTAAAATTCCGGATAAGGAAATTATTCCATGGGATGGCTATTGTCCAATTCACCAACGTCTTAATTTGGATTACGTTAAGCAGGCTAGAAAACGACATCCAAAAGCTAAAATAATTGCTCATCCAGAATGTCCTTTGGAGGTTAGTGAGGCGGCAGATTACTGTTTGAGTACTAGTAAAATGGTAGAGGCTGTCAAAAATGACCCGGCCAAAGAATTTATTGTAATGACGGAATGTGGGATGATTAAAAGATTGCAAAAAGTTTTTCCTGATCGTAAATTTTACACCCTGTGTTCCATGTGTTTTGATATGAAAAAGAACACCTTAGAAAAAATTCGAGATTGTTTAGTTAATGAAAAGCCGGTGGTTTCCGTTGATCCTGCGGTTAGTGGGAAAGCTTTACAAGCGTTTGAGCGTATGTTTAACATCTAGTTTATGCAAATTCACCCATATGATCGAAGTCACTTGCTTTGCTTGCAGAATCCGTTGTTTGTGCAGGATTTGGAACGTTATTTTTTGGGAAGTTATGAATCTGACGTGGCAATTGGAGATGTGACGGAAGAGGCTTTACGAACCCCTAAAAAAGATATGTCAGCCGTGGTAGTAGCAAAGAATAGTGGTGTTTTTTGTGGTGGATTGCTTGTTGAGTGGTTTTTCAAAAATTTATATGACTCATTTGATGTAAAAGTTAATTTCAAGGAAAGTGAAGATTTTAAAAAAGGTGATATTTTATTAGAAATAAATGGACCGGCGGCGGCTATTTTGCGAGCTGAGAGAACGCTTTTAAATGTTTTGCAGCGTCTGTGTGGAATTGCGACTTTAACAGATCAATTCCGCGAAAAAGCTGGGATTACGCCAGTGGCCGCGACCCGAAAAACTCTTTTCGGCTTATTGGACAAGTATGCGGTAGCGATGGGAGGCGGTCTCACTCACCGTTTAAATTTAGGTGACGCACCTCTTTTCAAGGAAAATCACTTATCTTTACTAGAAAATGATATTAATGAATTAATGTCAGCTCTCCCTCACCTGCCCGATGATGTCCCCTTTGTAACAATTGAAATTGAAACAGTGGCTCAGTATGAGCAGATTTTATCAAAGTTAGGTCAAAAACTACCCTGGCCTCTGTTTTTAATGTTTGATAATTTTGCAGCCCCTGATTTAACGAAAATAGTAGCGGATATTAAACTAGATCGTCCTGATTATTTGTTTTTTGAGGCTTCAGGAGGGATTAATCTAGAGACTGTTGGTGAATATGCTAAAACAGGAGTGGATGTGCTTTCTGTGGGCGCACTTACTCACTCTGTGTTGCCAATTGATTTATCCTTACAAATGGGTTAATTCCCCATTAAATGTAAGTGGATGTGGAAGACTTCTTGTCCGCCCTTTTCACCAACATTGAATTGCAATTTATAGCCTTCGAGGTTTTCTTTTTTGGCAATATCACGAGCCACTCCAATTAAATGCCCCATTAATTTTTCATCTTCATGTCCTAAATCTTTAATGGTTGGAATGTGCTTAGTAGGAACAATTAAAATATGGACTTTGGTCTTTGGATTAATATCAGGAAAAGCGACGCATAAGTCGTCGCTATGTATTTGATTGCTGGGGATGACACCTTCAATTATCTTACAAAAGATGCAGTCGTTACTCATGTTGGGAGGGTTAAGTTGTATGAAATCTCTTATTTTTTAGAGAGATCGAGAGCGTAGAGAGCTCGTCCAACTCTTACAAAGTGAGGATTTTTTTGAAGATTCAAGGAGATAGTTCCTTTTTTCACGTGACGTTGCTTGAGAACGTTACTAGTGATTTCTTGCTTTGTAAGTGGACTTTTTTTCTTGAGAATACCTTCGATAACATCAGCTACGGTACCTTCTTTATACCCCCATTCTTTAAGTCCATAAAGACCTCGTCCAACTAATACAAATTGATCGTAACGAATGAGTTCATTGTGAACCGCTTGAGTGGTAACGCTTTTTTTATCAAAACCAGCTTCTTTAATTTTTGTAGCAATATCATTAAAATGAAGTGGTTTTTGAATTTTCTTAAGAACTATATAAGCCTTATCACGAATACTCTTAGGGTTAACATGACGCCAAGTCATAAGTCCCCAACCTTGTTCTACTTTGCGTAAACGGCGATCAGTATTAATCGCTGATTTAACAAACTCAGGTGTAAATTGTCCTTCTTCGTTAAGAGCGAGAACTAAGTCACTTAAGAGTTTTCCTTCTGTTAGAACATCACCTTTCTTAGTTAGAGTTTTAATAGCTTGCTTGCGTACGGTTTCAACGTCTTTTGGTGTAGTTGTTTTAGTGTGATGATAAGCGTTAGTGATATCACCATGATTAACACGATTTAGTTCAGGATGAATAACAAGTGCTAGCTTAACAACGTGCCCATCGATGTCATTTTCGCTAACAATTATATCTAAAATTTCTTTAACAATTTTTTCTTCGGTAATTACTCCTCCGTTTTTATTAAGAGTCTGCATTGATAATTCCGAAATAACACGTAATTGTGTGTTTGGAGCAGTTCGTTTAAGCTTGGTAAGAGCAATTTTTTCGATTTGACGAATGCGTTCTCGTGTTACACCAAACTTTTTACCAATACTTTCTAGTGTTTGACGAGGTGCATTATTTAGAGAGAATCGCTTAATAATGACTTCTTTTTCTTTAGGTGAAAGCACCATAAAGAGATCCTCTATGATCTTCTGAAGATCAAGCTTTTCGCTGATGGTTTGAGTGTTTGACGTGGGCATGTCTTACAGTTTTAAGGTTAAATGCAGCTTGGTGGAGGAATTTAATCCATTTCGGAACGAAAGTCAAACGAAAATGTTTTGGGGTGATCGTCAACGAATGGAACAGAGTATAATCAATTTATTGACATATTGTCAAGGGTGATTTTTAAAAAATCTTTTTTGTTACCTTTTTCTTTCTCTTTCGTTATAGATAGTGTTGTATTAATCACCTACCCCATGAAAAAGTTATTTTTACTCCTGACAGGAGTTTTAATATGCTCGCAAACGGCTTTAGCGGCGCGTAACCCAGTTGATGTGTGGGAGGCTAATTCCACGGCCGAGGAAGTTTTAACTGGAGAGGTCATCGAAGTGAATAGTGCCCCAAGTGATTGGGGTTTTGATGAGTATTTCACTCTTCAAGTCCGAACGATTTCTAAAACAACGGCTGATTTGGCCTGGGGTGATATTATTAGAATCCCTTTTATTGATCATGGTCAAGAGAAAGGAGAAATCTATATTGGTCCAGCTTACGTTACTGTGGAAAAGGGTGACGTGATCAAGGTTTATGCTAATTCCACTACTATTATTGATGATGATATTTTTGAGCTTGCAATATCTGGTGATTCGGTAGAAATATTAGATTATAAAGTGTTTCCTATGGGATTTAATGTCCTGCTAGGAATCATCGTCATTTTGATTGTATTAGTTTTGATGCTAGTTTATTTATTAAGGTTTAAAAAATAATTTAACCCACCTTATTATGAGAAAACTCATTTCTTATTGCGTGCTAGGAGCTGTTATGGCTATGGCACTCCCCTTTAGTTTAGTTGCTAATGCAAATGGCTACTTATTTAGTGATTTAATTATGGGTCACGACAATTATAGTGCTGTTATGTATTTGGAAGCCCATGATATTGTTCAAGGTTATGATGATGGCACTTTTCGCCCTGATAACACTATTAATCGGGCAGAATTTACCAAGCTTCTGATTGAGGCTGCTTATTATGACGAGTTTGAGGGTTATGGTGACGAGAACTGTTTTGATGATGTGCCAGCTGGTGAGTGGTATACCAAGTATGTCTGTTTTGCAAACGACATGGATATCGTTGAGGGTTATGATGGTGGTGGTTTTCATCCTGATGCGGTTATTAATTTTGCCGAGGCGTCTAAAATCGTTGTTTTAGCTTATGACTATGACACTCAAGACGATTCTCCTTGGTATAAGCCCTATGTAGATGTTTTGTCTGATGAATTTGCGATTCCTTCTACAATAGATTCTTTTGATCAAGAGATTACTCGTGGTGATATGTCTGAAATGATTTATCGTCTTCTTTCTGATCTAATGAAGCCTTATGAGACTTATGATCACATTTTGGACTCTTCTTATACTGGTCCTGATTTTGATGAAGTTTCTGAAGTTGTGGCTGCCTATACTAGCTTAACCCTTCAAGAGCCTATCGATGAAGATACTGCCCTGGAATATTTAAGTGATCCTTGGAGTGGCGCCTTAAGTTATGGTTACCTTAATAGTTATCCAGATGATTTTGAACTAACAGAAGTGTGGCCCTACGATTCTTATGCAACCGTTTCAGTAAGTGGTGTTTGGAATTCATCGTGTACCTCTATTGATTGGTTGTTTGAATTAGAAAAATCCAATGGTGAATGGTTGATTACAACTCTTACATATATGGATTATGAGTATGATCTAGATCACGGATGCGAGTTTGCTGAAACGGTATATGTTGGGCAAGTGGTGGATCATTTTCTTGATGCGACAATGCAGGAACCGATTGATTATGGTGAGGCTTACTCTTATTTAACCTCTTCAGGACAAGCTCAGTATGGAACCGATTATGCTAACTATGTTGATAGTTATGGATCTACGGCTTACCCAAACAGCACTTCCGTACATACTATTGATATCGACAACGATGATGCGATTGCATACGTGAATGGTGATTATGGTAGCTGTTATGAATATGAATGGATTTTTGAGTTAGAATTGATTAACGGGGAATGGAAGATTGATGAATTTGCTCAGGAGGGTGAAGTCATTGATCAGTGTGAGGATGATGATGCTCTAAGGGTATGGGAAAGAGTCGCGGAGTTTGTGGAGTTAACATTAGAAGAGCCTGTAGATTATGAGGATGCTTACGAATACTTAACTTCGTCTGCACAATCCAATTTTGGCGTTGATTCCAGCAATTACTTGGATGCCTATGCTACTCAAAATTACCCTCAGAGTTTTGATGTCGAATCTGTTACTGAAGATGATGACGAGGCAACTGTTGAAATAATTGGTGATTATGGAGTTTGTGATATGAGTTGGATTTTTGAGATGGAGCTAAATGGTGATAATTGGGAGATTGCAGATTTTTACCATGAATACACCATGTGTGAGTAGTTTGTATGTATAGTGTATGTATAATTTAATCCACCTTGTTATGAAAAAGTCCATTTTATTTCTATTAGCGTCGTTATTGTGCGTGTCCTTCTTAGCTGGCTGCATGACTGACGTTGATGTGCCGGTAGAAGACCCTATTGATGATGAAGTGGTTGTTGAGATTATTGAGGTTGAAGAGGAGATCTCTGGTAGCCCAAAACTCTCAGTTTCAAAATTTGTGAATGATGTATTAGTTGACCCTCCTTTTGATTATGAGGCGGCTGGCGAGTATCTAGTCCCCTCTTTGCATGATCAGTTTGATAATGTTTCTGGGTTTGTTCCTCTTACTTTTGGTATTCAGGATCACCCCGGTAGTGTAACGGTAAATGATGCGGAAATGTTTGATGACTCTGCAAAGGTGCGGGTTATGGGACATTATGACGCCACTGAGTTGATCTGGGATTTTACGGTTGTTGTTTATGAGAATGAATGGAAGATTGCGGGGATTGAGAAGGCTTTAGAGTAGTTCTGCCCCCGCTCCGCCGCGGGATTAACTCTTTCTTGTTTAACAAAAATCACGTAAAGGTTGCGCCTTACTACGTTCGGCGCTGCGTTGCACGAAATAATCCTCGTGATTCATCCTTTTACTCGCTTCGCTCGTTGCACAAAACTAGGATTTTATCCTGTTTTGCGTGTGGTGCCGGGGGAGGGATTCGAACCCTCACGCCTTGCGGCACATGCTCCTAAGGCATGCGTGTCTGCCAGTTTCACCACCCCGGCTAAATATGGGCTTTTGGTCCTGTTTTTTTCTAAGAACGTTCTGATTTTAATGAAAAGACCTTTGGTTGTCCATGGAAATAATATAAACTACATTCGTTACGCCCTCTTTTAACTTCCAACACCTATGGCAACTAGTTCTTCTGTCAAAAAGGAAACTAAAAAAACAAGAGCTAAGGTTGTTCACAATACTTATATTAACGTTGATACCCTGAAAGATAAGGAAATAAAGGATTATTTTCAGTATCTTTCTTCGCCAAAGAGTATTATTTGGAATAATTTTATGGCTGGGACAGCACGAGGGCTTGGATTTATTTTGGGAACAGTAGCGGTGTTAACAATTGTAACCTTTATTGTAAGTCAAATTCTTTCGGAAATTCCTTGGATTGGGGAACTTTTCCGATGGTTAGATGATTGGCTGCAACAAAATATTGATGCTTATGCGAATGGCCTTTAATTAGTAAAAACATTTACGGACCCTATGACTTTTGTACATCTTCATTGCCATACCCACTATAGTCTTTTGGATGGATTGCCTAAACCAAAGGATTATATAGAACGAGCCATAAAAGATGGCTCTCCAGCCGTGGCAATTACTGACCATGGAAATTTGCATGGAGCGATTGAATTTTACCAAGCGGCTCAAAAGGCTGGTATTAAGCCTATTATTGGAATGGAAGCGTATACAGCTGCTTCTAGTCGCTTTTCTAAGCAAGCTGGTGTTGATAATCAGATTGGACATTTAGTTTTGCTGGCCGAAAATAAAAGAGGCTATGAAAATTTATTGGAAATTGCAACTAGAGCTCATTTAGAAGGTTTTTATTATAAGCCACGCATTGACATGGAGCTTTTGCGTGATAATTCGGATGGTTTAATTGCGCTAACTGGTTGTTTAAACGGGAATATAGCTAAATTGCTTTTAGCTAATCGCGAGGATGAAGCTCGAGAGTTTTTAACTGAATTGCAGTCTGTTTTTGGAAAAGAAAGCGTGTTTTTGGAATTGCAAAGTCATCCCCAATTAATGGAGCAGGGCATTGTGAATGAAAAATTAATAACTCTTTCACAAGCGACGAAGACTCCCCTAGTGGCTACTAATGATTGTCACTACATTGATCCGGATGATAAAGAGGCTCATGATGTTTTGCTTTGTGTGCAAACTGGAAATAAAGTTGATGATGAGAGTCGGTTCCGGATGGAAGGTGATCTTTCAATGCGTCCTCCAGAGAAAATGAAGCAAGACTTTGATTATGTTTCGGAATCTTTGTCTAACACAGTTGAGATTGCAAAACGTTGTGATGTGGAACTAGAAGTTGGTGATCAGCACTTAATTCCGTCTTTCACTCCCCCATTCAATAAATCCAACCAAGATTATTTACGCGAATTATGCGAAGAAGGGTTAAAAGAACATTACGGAGATGATCCGTCTAAAGAAGTACTTGATCGTTTGGAATACGAACTAGGTTTGGTTCACGAAATGGGTTTTGATACTTATTTCTTGATTGTTCATGATTTTGTGGCTTTTGCGAAAAATTCTGGTATTTTGGTGGGACCGGGTCGTGGTTCAGCGGCTGGTTCGATTATTGCGTATTGTTTAAAAATTACAGACATAGATCCAATTAAATACGGACTTCTTTTTGAGCGATTTCTGAATCCGGAAAGAGTAAGTATGCCGGATATTGATATTGATTTTGCCGATGTGCGTCGTGATGAAGTTTTGGATTATGTGGTTGAAAAATATGGAAAAGAGCATGTGGCTCAAATTATTACTTTTGGGACCATGGCTGCTCGAGCGGCGGTACGGGATGTTGGTCGCGCTTTGGGCGTGCCTTATTCAGAGGTTGATGTGATTGCTAAGCTGATTCCTGGACGGCCTGGTGTTAAATTAGCGGAAGCCCTAGATCAAGAAATTGATTTGAAAGCTCATTATGATTCGAATCCACAAGTTAAGAAATTACTGGATTTAGCGCAAAAATTAGAAGGAGTGGTTCGTCATGCTTCGGTTCATGCTTGTGCAGTGGTTATTTCCGACAAACCATTGGTTAAGTACACTCCCCTTCAATTAGCTTCAGCTAGTAAAAAAGACGAATCCATAATTACGCAATACGACATGTATTCGGTGGAGAGTTTGGGTCTACTTAAAATGGATTTCTTGGGCTTAAAAAACTTATCAATTCTTCAGTATGCCTTGGAAATAATTAAGCGAACCAAGGACGAAGATATTGATATTGATAATCTTCCACTCGAGGACAAGAAAACTTTTGAATTAATGGCGCGTGGTGAAACTACCGGAGTTTTTCAGTTTGAATCCGCGGGAATGAAACGTTATTTAAAAGAGTTAAAACCAACTCGTTTTGAGGATTTGATTGCCATGAATGCTTTGTATAGGCCAGGTCCAATGGATTGGATTCCTTCATATATTCGAGGTAAGCATAATGAAAAAAAGGTTAAATACCTGCACCCTACTTTTAAAGGAATTTTGGAAGAAACTTATGGTGTGGCGGTTTATCAGGAACAAATTTTACAATTAGCGCAGTTAGTAGCTGGATTTTCTCTGGGAGAGGCTGATATTTTACGTAAAGCGGTGGGTAAAAAAATCGCTTCTTTGTTAGGGCAGCAACGTACTAAATTTATTGAGGGAGCAGTTGAAAAAGGCCATACTGAAAAATTTGCTACTGCAGTGTTTGATAAGGTTATTGAGCCGTTTGCTGGTTATGGATTTAACAAAGCGCATGCTACTTGCTACGCCATGATTGCTTATCGAACTGCTTATTTAAAAAGCCATTACCCAGCCGAGTTCATGGCCGCTCTTATGACATCTGATTGTGATAATACTGACCGCTTGGTAATTGAGTTTAACGAAGCCGAGGCTATGGGGATTTCTATTCTCCCTCCCTCTATTAATGAATCTATGGCTAATTTTACGGTTGTTGATGATAAGAGTATTCGTTTTGGATTGGCGGCTATTAAGGGTGTAGGAATTGGAACTGTGAACGAACTCTTAGAAATCCGGGAAAAAGGAGGTGAATTTAAAGATATAGAAGACTTTACGAAACGAGTTCCCTATAAACTTCTTAATAAAAAAGCTTTGGAGGCCTTAGGTTATTCCGGAGCTCTGGATGATTTAGGAGAGAGAAAAGCTTTAATTGCAAGTATTGAAAATATTTCTCGTCATGCACGCTTAATTCAGACTACTTCGGCAGAGGGTCAAACTGATATTTTTTCGATGTTAACAGAAGACGAGGCCGCTTTACCTCCTTTTGCCTTAGTGGAAGTTTCTCCTGCTTCTAATTTACAGCGATTGCAATGGGAAAAAGAATTTTTGGGGTTTTATGTTTCTGGTCATCCGTTACAAGGATTAAAAGGATATTTGCGTCGTAAAGTTAATTTAATTGAATCTATTGATAAAAAATTGACGGGAAAATCTATTAAATTAGCTGGAATTTTGACTACTGTTAAGAAAATCTTTACAAAGAGTGGTTCTCAAATGGCTTATTTAACCTTGGAGGACCCAACTGGTCGTATGGAAATTACAATTTTCCCAAATACTTTTACAAAATTTAGAGATTTACTAACCGCAGAAAGTGTAGTGGTTATTACTGGCAAGGTGGAATTTAGAAGAGGTCAATTTCAGGTTTTGGCCCAAACTATTCAAGGTGTTTCTTTGGAAACAATGATTACCAAAGCCAAACAAGCTAAGCTTTATAATCCCGAGGAAAAAGTAACAATTGCTTCATCTCAAGTTGTTCCTGAAGAGGAGTCACCAGCAGTTGAACCAGTAAAAAAAGAGACCCCTTCTAAACAAGAATCTAAGGAAACAACTAAAAAACCACCGGTTTCTACGGGATCAGTTATTCAAGAAGACTTAGTTATTACGATGAGTGATGGGCAAGCATCTTCTGAGCAACTGCTTAAATTAAAGGAATTGTTGTTGCGACATCAAGGTAAACAACGGGTTGAAATTCAGATTAAACAAGGTGGGATGGTAAAAAGGATTAAGGTTCCTTTTGGAATTGAAATTAGCGAAGATTTGAAAAGTCAGATTGCAGAGATGGCAACTATTACTTAGTATGGCACTTACTTAAATAAAACTTTTATGTATAGAACACATACTTTAGATCAGCTTGGGCCAGATCATGATGACCAAACAGTCACTCTTTCGGGATGGGTTCACCAAAGACGCGATCATGGTGGCTTAATTTTTGTTGTTTTAAGGGATCGTTATGGGTTAACTCAAATTGTTTCTGACCCGCAGAATAATGCTGAGATTCATGAAAAAATGGATAAATTGCGGTCTGAATATGTGATTCAAGTTACTGGCACTGTTCGAAAAAGACCCGAGGGCATGACAAATGAAAACATGGAAACTGGTGGAATTGAAGTTTTGGTGAATGAAATTGAAATTTTGAATGAATCTTTGACTCCGCCTTTTGAAATTGATCAAGATAAGACGGTTGGTGAGGAATTGAGATTGAAGTATCGATACTTGGATTTGCGCCGAAGTCGAATGAAAAATAATCTTGTAATGCGTCATAAGTTTACAAAAATGACTCGTGATTTGTTTGATGAACGTGGTTTTATTGAGGTGGAAACGCCGATTTTGATTAAGGGCACCCCAGAAGGCAGTCGTGAATATATTGTTCCTTCTAGGCTTTATCCTGGGAAGTGTTTTGTTTTACCGCAATCACCGCAACAACTTAAGCAGTTATTGATGGTTTCTGGAATGGATAAGTATTTTCAAATTGCTCGTTGTTTCCGTGATGAGGACCAGCGCGGTGACCGTCAGCCAGAATTTACGCAATTGGATATGGAGATGTCATTTGTGGAACCAGAAGATGTAATGACGACTAACGAAGAAATATTGACTACTATTTTTGAAAAACTAGCTCCTCAAAAAGAATTTATGGCTAAGCCTTTTCCACGTATGACTTGGGAAGAGGCGATGAATAAATATGGCTCAGATAAGCCAGATATTCGATTTGAAATGGAAATTCAGGATGTGTCTGAGTTGTGTAAGGGATGTGGTTTTCAGGTTTTTGAAAAAGCCGTAGAAAATAAAGGTGTGGTTAAGGCTTTACGCGTGCCGGGTGGCGCTAAGTTTAGTCGCAAAGATATTGATGATTTAACGGATTTAGCCAAGGTTTACGGAGCTAAGGGGCTCGCTTATATCATTGTAGAAGAAGGAGGCTTAAAATCTCCGATTACTAAGTTTTTTGAAGATGAGGGACAAGCATTTGTTGATGCTGTTTCAGCGGAAGCTGGAGATATTGTGTTTTTCACAGCTGATTCGTTTGAGATTGCTTGTACATCAATGGGGAATATTCGTTTAGCTTGTGCTGATCGTTTCGAGTTAAGAAATCCAGAGAAATTAGCTTTTTGTTGGGTGACAGATTTTCCTTTGTTTGAATTCAATGAGGAGGAGGGGCGCTATACAGCGGCTCATCACCCGTTTACTTGTCCTAAAGCCGAAGATGTAGAATTACTGGAGTCTGCTCCGGAAAAAGTTAAAGCGCTGGCTTATGATTTATCGTTAAATGGTTCAGAAATTGCTGGTGGTAGTATTCGTATCCATGATTCTGAATTGCAGACAAAAGTGTTCAAGGCTCTTGGTATTTCTAGAGAAGATGCCGAAAAACGATTTGGTCATCTTTTAGGAGCTTTTAAATATGGAGCTCCCCCTCACGGCGGAATTGCCTGGGGCTTGGATCGAATTATTATGCTTATTCAAAACGAGCCTAATATTCGCGAAGTCATTGCCTTTCCTAAGGATCAAAAAGCCAAGGATTTGATGGTTGGTGCTCCGAGTGAGCTTCCCGAAGATCAAATTGCGGAAATGAACGTTAAGTTTATTGAAAATTGAACGGGGTTACGAGGTTGTGATTGATTCGTTTTTGTGGTATAATTATATGGATTGTAAATTTTCGAATTCCCCCTAAAATTAAAGTATGGCACTCTGGCTAAACATCATTCTCACGGTCCTTGGATCGATTACAGCCCTCCTTCTGTTCTGGTGGTGGATACGTTGTCGATTAAATCATGAGCGCTCCATGAACATGGTTTTCATGAAGCTGCAAATTCCTCGGAAAGAGACTAAAGAGGAAAAAGAGAAAGAGGCGGAGAAATTTTCTTCAACCAAAGATTTCAAAGAAGTGGCGGCAGTTATGAAGCACTTTTATGAAGCCCTACATAGTGTTTATGATGTTGGTTTTATTGCCTGGTTAAAGGGACAAACTTTTATGAGTTTTGAGATTGTGGCTCAAAATAATTTAATTGATTTTTATATTGGCGTACCAAAAGAAGTTGCAAAAATTGTGGAAAAACAATTAACGAGTTTTTATCCTGATATTTACGTGGAGTACGGGCCAGAACCTAATATTTTTTCCGAGAATGCGCATGTTAGGGGTTGTTATTTTAGACACTACAAACCTTTCCAATATCCTTTTAAGACTTATCAGCATTTAAATACCGATCCTCTAAATGGAATTACAAATGTGTTTTCTAAGCTAGATCGCGATGAAGCAGCTACTTTACAGGTTATAGTTCGTCCAAAAAAAGAGGGCTGGCAAAAGAAAGGTCGCAAACTCGCTGAAAATATTATGCGTCAGAAGGAAGATTCTTGGCTTAAATTTTTAAATCCTTTTTCTTGGTTTAGCATGTTGATTAATGTAATGTTCCGGGGCCCAACTCAGGAATACATTGGTTTTGATGCCGAAGCCCAACGCCACACCGAACGCACCACTCCCCTAACCGATGAACAAATTAAGGCCATTGAAGAAAAAAACACTCAACCGGGGTTTGAGACGGTGATTCGTTTATTGGTTAGCTCTCCTAAAGCTTACGCTGCTAGGCAGCAATATTTGAGTATAAGAAGTGCTTTTGCGCAGTATGCTTCGACTGATCGTAATGCGTTGTTATATACTCGTTATCACACTAATAAATACTTGGCGATTCGTTATATTTATCGTTCACTTAAACGAAACTGGACGCAGCGGTTTTTCCATTTAAGTAATGGGCCAATGATTCTCTCTTCCGAGGAATTATCTTCTTTGTTTCATGTTCCGGATATTCGCTATAATTTGGCGCCGCACATTCACTGGCAGAACTTCAAAGTTGTTAAGGCTCCAGAAGAATTACCTAAGGAAGGATTGCTTCTAGGCCATAACTTTTATCGTGGAGAAAATCGTGAAATTCGAATTAAGAACGATGATCGATTCCGACATTTTTACGTTATTGGACAAACTGGTACTGGTAAATCTTCGACCATGCAAGTCATGATTCGGCAGGATTTAGAGGCTGGGCGTGGCATCTGTGTGATTGATCCGCATGGATCTTTGATTGAGGATATTTTGCCGTTTATACCTCGTGAGAGGGCTGATGATGTTGTTTACTTTAATCCTGGTGATTTGGAGCGACCTTTGGGTCTTAATTTGCTAGAAGCGGAGACCGAAGAGGAACGTGACTGGGTGGCTTTGGAAGCTATGAATATTATGATTAAACTGTTTGATGAGGAAATTTTTGGACCGCGTATTCAGGATTACTTCCGTAATGGTTGTTTGACCTTGATGGCGGATCCGGAGGGAGGGGCTTTAACAGATGTGGTGAGGTTGTTTACGGACGATGACTATCAACGTGAAAAGGTTAAGCATGTTAAAAATCCAATTGTTAAATCGTTCTGGGATCACCAAATGGCTAAGACTGGTGCCCGAGAGAAGCAAGAAATGATCCCGTATTTTGCCGCTAAATTTGGTCAGTTTACGACCAATGGCATGATGCGTAATATTATTGGGCAGGCTAAATCAGCTTTTGATTTTGGTGATGTAATGAATAACAACAAGATTCTTTTGATGAATCTTTCTAAGGGTGAAACCGGTGAGGTTAACTCTAAGCTACTTGGTTTAATTACGGTTTCTAAGATTCAAATGACAGCTATGCGTCGACAAAAACAGGGCAAGGAAGGTCGTCAGGATTTCTTCCTATATATCGATGAGTTCCAAAACTATGTTACGGAAAGTATTGAATCGATTTTGTCTGAAGCTCGTAAGTATCGTTTAGGCCTAATTATTGCTCATCAATATTTGGCGCAGCTCGAGGGATCAAGTGCTAAAAAAGGTTCCAAGCAAGTAAGTTTAAAGGATGCGATTTTTGGTAACGTGGGCACAATTATGTCGTATAAGATTGGTGCTCAAGATGCGGAATTTATGGGTAAAGAAATGGCTCCGGTTTTCTCTGAACAAGATTTGATTTCTATGGATAAATTCAAGGGTGTGATGAAACTTTCGATTGATACTCAGCCTAGTCGTCCGTTTAGTATTATTCCAATTAATCCTTATTTGGTAGAGGGAGACCATGAGGCTGCTGAGGCCTACAAACAACTTTCTCGCCTTAAATACGGCCGGGATAAGGAATTTGTGGAGCGAGAGATCTTTAGGCGATTAGGGGCGATTTAAATCAGTCTACAAGAAGGATATGGACTTTTTAGAGCTTTTCTGCTATACTATTTTGATTTAAAAAAATCAAAACCAAAACAAACATGAAAAAGGGACTTTTGAAACTGTTATCCATGGCGGCGTTTACATCTGTTTTAATGATGCCACAGATGACTAGTACTCCCCTAGCTCACGCTGAGGAGCTTTTCCCTTACACCAAAACCTTCACGATTTCGGCCTATTACTCTCCTTGTGAAGGTCAAGAACGTTATGTTACTGGCACTCTGGCGGGTGATATACGTTTAAATGGAAATGGTACAAATGGTGCTGATGGTACTCCTGTTTATCCGGGTATGATTGCCGCTCCAAAAACTTATCCTTTTGGGACTAAAATGAGTATTCCGGGGATTGGGATTACGGCGGTGCATGACCGTGGCGGAGCTATTGTGACGGCTGGAAATCGCAATCAAAATTATGATCGGTTGGATGTTTGGATGGGGTATTGTGATATTGGTTTAACTCGTGCTCTGACTTGGGGTAAGAAAGACGTTCAAGTAAATGTTTACGGGATTGACGATTCAATTACAGAATCCGTTTATTTAGAGGGATTTTCCGCGACCGAGGCGTTTGTAAAGAACGTTGTTTTGGCTCCCCAACTATTTGACCAAGATATCTGGTATTTAAGTACTGGTGAAGATGTAGAAGAATTGCAGAGTTACCTTCAAATTTTAGGATATTTCCAGGGTGAAATCACTGGATTTTACGGCGATGACACGCGTGAAGCTGTTTATCAATTTCAATTAGATAATGAAATTATTGAGTCCGAGGAAGACCTTGGTTCTGGTCATGCTGGTGTAAACACTAGAAAAATGCTGGATTTAGCGATTGCTCGACTCAAAGAAGAGCAAGAACAAGTTACATTTCAACGTTATCAACAGGGATTATTACTACTTTCTAAATACCCGGACTTGAATAAGAGTGCGGTGACGTTTGCTAGAAATTTGCAAAAAGGAGTAGTTGGTGATGATGTTCGAGTGCTCCAAGAGGAATTAGCGCGACTAGGATTTATGAGGATTGAGGCAACTGGCTATTTTGGTGAATTAACCGAACATGCGGTTTTTAAATTCCAACAAAAACGGGGCATTGTCGCTACGAAAGAAGATGACGGGGCTGGAGTTCTAGGCCCGCAAACTCGCTCGGCTTTTAATTCAATTGTGGCGGATCGAGTACAAAATATGAGTTATTTAGCTTACGTTCGTAATGAACGGGCTCCAATTGAAGCAACTGAAGATACGGAAGTTGTTTTGGCTAGCACTAACGTGTTCCCTCGTTATTTAGCAGATGGAGACCGTGGTGATGATGTAAAAGAGTTACAATCATTATTAAAGCAGTTAGGCTTCTTTAAAGGCGCTTTCTTGACACAGTTTTATGGTAGTCAGACCACGTTGGCTGTGATTGAGTTTCAATTAGCTAATAATTTGATTGAGTCTGAGACTGAGGAAAATGCCGGTGTCTTGGATGAAACAACTCGGGCTTTACTAAATTCTTTAGCTTAGTCTTCGCCTAGGGCAATTCGGACGTCTTCGGGAGTGAGGTCTATTTGGTCGAATATTTCTTTTTCTAAAGCAATGATTGCTTGGCGCCTTTCTTTCTCTTCTTCGGTTATGGGTTGATTTGCAAAATTTCGTTCATATCCCTCATTTAATCGTTCTTGCAGATCAACTATATCATTATGAGTAACTCGTTTATCAGCGTAATAGATGATCTTTTCCTCCCAAGTTTGGGGCGGATTATTTAAAATTGCACAGTATTTATGCTTTTGGACGATTTGAGCCAGCGTAGACTCCCCCATTTCCTCTAGTATTTGAGCTCCAACATCAGCGTGATGACCTTTGTAGGTGCTTCTTAGCTTTCCCCAAACAATTTGGTCCTCTTGGGTGCCCAAATCAGCTGGGACGTCTTTAAAATCAATAATTCTAATAAAGTCATGGGCCAGGCCAGCCAGCCAAACTAGTTTTAAATCAACTTCCAGACCTTTTTCAATTAGTTTTTCTCCTAATAGCTGTCCAATACGAGCTACTTGTAAGCAATGTGCTCGGACATGTAGTGGAGTATGAAATTCATCATAAAGCTGCTTTATACCCTGCTCTGAAATCATGAAAAAGGGGTTAATTTGAGTTTTCGCTGGTTGTTTCCTAAATCTTTAAAGACAATTTCTAGTCGAGGTGTGGGTAAATATGGCTGAATGCGGTCTGCCCATTCAATAACCATAATTTGGTTTGGATTTTCCGTAATTTCATCCCACCAAGCTAAATCTAAATCTTGTGGTTTTTCGTAACGATAAAAATCGCAATGCACTAATTTTTGATGTTCTCCGGAATGTTCAAAAACCGTGGTAAAAGTGGGGCTTTTTATCTTTCGGTGGTCGAGTCCTAAGCCTTCTCCTACTCCTTTTGCAAAGCAAGTTTTACCACTTCCTAGTGGTCCAATTAAGCAGATCACCTGGTGATTGGGGAACTCCTGCAAAATCTTTCCACCAAGTGTCAATGTTTCTTCTGGAGATAAGGTTATCCGTTCCATACTTCTATTCTGCCCTACTCCTCTTGATTTTTAAAGGAGAAATTGGTATACTCTATTGATTAAAAATCAAAACTAAAACAAATTAAAAATGGTCGAACAAAACCTTCACAAGGACCACCCTCACGTCCAAACAAAGCGCCTTTGGAAAGATCATAAACGCGGCTGGGCCGTAATTATGGTTTTGCTGATGTTTGCGACCGCGGCGGTTAAAGATAATGCTCAACATTTACAACTTAGTGTGCTGACGATTCCGGAACACGCGACTTTTGATGGGACAGTTTATCCAGTTCAGAATGTTCCTGACTGGTTAAATACTACTGGCGATGAACAAGATATGCTGTTTGGATCTTTCCCAGCGGAGAAATTATTAGATATTCCTTCTTATGATACTAGTCGTTTGAGTGTTAATGATTTGACCTGGGGTGATGTTGAAGATGATTACACAAGAGTTATGCAAAATACTTACCCAGTAGTTTATGCTGGGACTTATCGATTGGATGGAATTGAAGGCATTGGAAGTCATCCAGCTGTGGATATTAAGGCTTTAACTGGTACTCCAACTTATTCGATTATGAATGGATATGTAGAGCGAGTTAGTTATTCGAGTTATGGGTTTGGTAATTTGGTAGTTATTCGTCATAACAATGTGCCTTCACCAGAAAATTCTAGTGTTGGAACTACTTTATTTTCGGGTTACGCTCACTTAGATTCAGTTAATGTTAACGAAGGTGATGTTGTAACTAAAGGTCAGCAAATTGGAACGATTGGTGATACTGGTACTGCTACCACTCCTCATCTTCATTTTCAAATTGATACTGCTGCTGCTCCTTGGCACTTGTACTGGCCATTTACTACAGCTGAGGCCAATGCGGTTGGTGGCTTTTTCGAGGCTGTAAACCAAGGTGTGGGACTAGATAAAGTTTATACCAACACTACTCACCCTATGGATTATGTTCAGAATTATTTAGATGTTGATACAGAAATTATTTTAAGCAGTGTAGATGAGGCTTCTACGGAAGAAGAAATTATCGAAGAAGAGGTTGTTGAGGAAGAAGACGCTGAAGATGTTGTAATTGATGTAGAAACTACTGATGTTATTACTGAGGAAGAAATTGTTGAAGAAGTTGGTCCAGTTTTTGATCACATGGAATTTGATTTTAATCCTTACATGGAAGATGGGATTTCTCAATTACTCAAAATTTCGCTCGTGGATGAGCGCGGTGAATATATTTTAAGCCCTGAATTAGAAGAAGATATTGTGGTTACAGTTTCTGATGCTGAGATTCTTTCTACAACAGAAATTTTGACTGGTGAAGATTTTACGAAAGGTTATGTAAGTATTGAAGTTGAAACTGTGGCAACTGGGTTGCTACCTTAAGCTTTGATTATTTAGAAGACACCTACACTACGGATGAAATTGCGGTAACCGGACAATTAAAACCACTTGATTCTTTGGCTATTGAGACTGATGGTGAATTTTATTTGGGTGAAGCAGAACCAATTGTAATTGTGGCTTTAAATGAAGATTTGGAGCGACTCCCCTCTTTTGAGCTTCCAGAGCCAATTCAGTTCGAAGTGCTTACTGGAGACGGATTTTTCTCTCGTCATGCCTTAACTGAGAATGATTTTGAGGATGGGATGGCTACTTTAGAATTCACTCCTTTATCTGATGAATCTATTACTTTGCGGGTTTATAGTGGTGAGGAAATTGCTGGAGTTAGTACTGAATTAATGCCAACCTTGTTTGTTGATTTAGAGGCTGATGATCCTTATTACAGTGCGATTGCTTATTTGAAAGCTTTAGGTGTTGTTCAAGGGTATGAAGATCATACTTTTAGATCTGATGAAGCGGTTTCTAGAGTCGAAATTTTAAAAATGATGTATGAGGCCTTTATGAAGGAGCTAATAGCTGGTTCTAATTTGGATTTCCCGGATACTGACTCAACTGCTTGGTATGCCCCATACGTGGCTACGGCCCAACAAGAAGGAATTGTTCAAGGAGATGGGAATACAGGCATGTTTAGACCTGGTGATTCTGTGAATCGAGTTGAGGCTATTAAAATCTTGAGTTTAGCCTTGGGTGTGGATGTTGATCCTGTAGTGATTGGAAATCCGTTTGAGGATGTTCACTATCTTGATTGGTACGCTCCTTACGCTCAGTTTGGTCAACAGGCTAATATTTTGCCATGGGATTCTGACACTTTGGATGTTGGAGAATCTATGACCCGTGGTGAAGTGGCTGAAATGATTTATCGAGTAATTGCTATTCAACAAAATAGTGCTGAAAATTATTCATCAGAATTGGTGGTTAATTAAACAAATTCAAGCATGGATTTAAAGGAAAAAATTAAGCAAAATAAAGACTTAGATCCCAAGCTAAAAGCTAAGTTATTATATTTTTGGCCTCGTTTATCTGATGAACAAAAACAGAAATTAGAAAAGGCGCTGACGTTTAATCCGTCCGCCCATCAAAAAGCAATCCACAAAATTAAAGATTTAGAAAAAAAGATGATTCGGGAGATTCGACATGAAGCGGAACATAATGAATCTAACAGCGATATTGATGAACGACTTTGATGCTAACAGGCAGGAGGTTTATCAGGGCCTGGTGGAGACAGTGGATCTTCATGAAACAAACAAAAGTAATGAAAGGGTTGAGGAAGATTGGAGTAACCAAGTAGAGGCGGCTATCAATGAAGGCGAACAGAATATTCGTTCTACTGTAACAAGGCTTTGTGATTACTTAGATGACCCAAGTGCTTTTCTAGAAGAAAAACTGCTTTGTTATGAAGATGAGTTGATGTCAATTGAAGAAATGATTTGGGAAACTGAGCAGATAAATATTGAATCTGTTATTGCAGATATTTTAGATGAATTTGGATGTAATGAAGAATTAATGGATGAGGAAATATCAGCGGAGAATGCAATTTTGGATGAAATAATTGATTTACTTGAAAATGAGAACTCTTATTGGGGAGAGTATTTTATCGATAATTCTGCCTCTCCTGATTATTTTGATGGAGCCCCCTTTTATGTTGACCCTCGAATGTATGAAGGAGCTCTTTATACTCCTCAGCAATTACAATTTTCATTTGAATACTTAATGGGTCAACAGAGCTATGAGATGGTTATTTTATATATACCTCTTTTGCTAGAACAACCACATGGTGAGGAAATGTTAAAACAGCTTTTTGAAGGATTAATTACCAAAGAGAATGGACTTGATGCTCTAAGGCTTATTTCCTATAAAGTACCTGATTTTGGAGAGAGCCCTTATGTTATGGAAGCTTTAAAAAATTTAGTCTCTTCGAGTAATCCGGAGTTATTAGCAGAAATTTGGAATCATTTTAAATACTGGGAAAATAACCCTGAGGCTTTAGCTTTCTTACAAGAATTCGTGCAGAGATGCTTATATGAGCACCCGATTACTCTAATAACCCATTATGACAAATATGCCACTCTTTTACCTAATAGTGATGAAGTTGTTTTAGCAGCGGTTCATCGTTTAGCTAGTCAATCTTCTTTGAGTCGTCTGGTGCTTGTTATTGATAGATTGGAAAATGGCTCTGATGAATTATTAGAGCAAGTTCTTGAAATTATCGCTGACCAGGAACCTATTCTTCTTTTATCTAATTTTAGCCTGTCTTTAAACCACTATCCTAATTCTGATTATATTCAAGAAGCTGTCTATGATTCTTTACTGGAAAGACATCCGCAAGTAGCCCTTAAATACTCTGCTGACAGTACTGATCGTTTCTTTGACCCCGTAGACCTCGCCGATTACCGAGAACAAGCAATTCGAGCCATGGCAAGGCTAGAGCCACAACTTTTAACACCTGATATTTATGAAAATGAACCATTCGCTGATGAAATTCGACTTGTAGTATCTGAAGGAATTGAGAGACGTGATTTTATTTTGAGTCAACTGAGAAGGATTTACGATGGAGAACATGATGACGAGGCTTTAATGAATGATCCGGCCTTGGCTAGAGTTCATGTTATTGAGCGTGACTGGTTGCCCTCTATGACAGACTTGGAATTTGCTGATATGGCTTCTTATATTTGTCGTAATTTGTATTTGCAAAATGAATTAGTGACCTATGACAGTGTTGTATTGGAATATGAGGCTATTTCGAAAGCCCGTTCTAAATATGAGGATGTCTCTATTTTCCATGGGCGTAATATTGTGATGGCTTCTCATTCTGAGCAGTGGAACTTTTTTAGTGATCGATTTGGTAGAAAGGAACTAATAGAAGTTTTAAAGGATCAACAAGGTGCTGGCTGTGCATTCGACGAATTTGAGGCCACGGAAAACACTCAAGAATCAATCAAGAAAGCTATGGATGATACTTTGCAGGCGATTCGTACAACTCCTAGTCCAATGACTTTTATTTTTCAGGGTCATGGGAGTCCTAATGGATTGTATTTTTCTGATGGGACAATTGAAGATGGTGAAATACAAAATAGTAATTATTCAGACACCTGCATTTCTCCTACAGAGCTGGCAAATGCATTAATTCAACGTTGTAGAAGTTTTGGAAAAGAGGCAGTGGCGCAAGATATTCTTATCTTTGATTGCTGTTATAATCATGATTTTTTACGAAATGTCTATGATCAATTAGCAGCCTATAACTATCAAATGCCGATTGCTATTGGTGAATCTGAATATGGGCAGATGGGTTATTCTTTTCGTGAATCTGAGACAAACAGCCTACTATTTGATCAAGTAATGCATATGGATGAAGAGAGGCGAGCTGTCTTGGGTGATTTATGGAAGCCTAGCAAATATCGTGCTACTAATCCTTCTTTGTATGCTCCGACCGCAGAAGGGTACAAGCAATTGGCGAAAAATGAGTTTGGGGATGATGAAGTGGAATCAACTTCTAATGTAGGTTAGCGTGAATTAACTCACTTTTACCTTATCAGCCACTTCCTTAGCGCGATCGCGGAGGCTTTGCATGTCAGTCCCAGGTTTGTCAAAAGCTACAGCTACACCCATTCGTCTAAAAGGGCGTGTTTCTGGTTTCCCAAAGATCCGAACATCAGATTTAGGAATAGTTGCAGTCTCCTCTAATCCAGAATAAATAGGGTTTTGTTTGGCACTATCTCCAGGGGCTAAAATAACAGCACTAGCGCCAGCTTGTTCCAAGGTGATTTCCTCGATTGGGAGACCTAAAACAGCTCTTAAATGTAGTTCAAATTCATTGAAATTTTGAGTGTTTCCAAGGGTAACCATGCCCGTATCATGCGGACGAGGTGATAGTTCGGAAAAAACGACTCCCTCATCCCCCATAAAAAATTCTACTCCCCAGAGTCCGGCTCCAGTTAGTTCTTTGGTGACAAGGTCGGCCATACGTTCGGCTTCGGCTAATTCCTCTGGAGTTACCCCGGATGGCTGCCAACTTTCCTGATAGTCCCCTCTTTCTTGGCGATGGCCAATTGGTGGGCAGAACAAGGTTTTCCCATTCTTTTGGGTTACGGTAAGTAAAGTGATTTCGGTTCTAAAATTAATAAATTCCTCGATAATTACTTCGTTTAAATCTCCGCGACTTTTGGTCGTGGCCATATTCCATGATTTTTCGATGTCTTCTTCTGTTTTGATGGTTGATTGACCTTTTCCAGAGGAGGACATAAGAGGTTTAACAACACAAGGAATGCCAATCTCTTCGACCGCTGCTTTCATTTCTTCTAAAGAGGTGGCGTAACGATATTTAGCGGTTTTAAGACCTAAATCCTTTGCTGCTAAATCTCGAATTGCCTTACGATTCATGGTGAAATTGGCGGCTTTGGCACTGGGTACAACCTGAATTCCTTGTTTTTCGTAGTCATAAAAACGCTCGGTGCGAATAGCTTCGATTTCGGGGACAATGAGATCTGGTTGGTGTTTGGCGACAATAGCATCAAGAGCTTCTCCATCTAGCATATCAATAACCTCACGCGTGTCTGCCACCTGCATGGCTGGAGCGTTATCATAAGAATCTACAGCAATTACATATTGGCCAAGACGTTGGGCGGAAATTACAAATTCCTTACCAAGTTCACCAGAACCAAGGAGCATTATTTTTTTAAACATTTTAGAAAAATTAGGGCTAAATAACGCCCGAATGATAAAGGAAATTAAAGGAGGCGTCTATTTTTGATCTTATGCTGCTAGCTGTGATGCGCTTTGACATCATTCTCTAAAAATGCTATAATTATATGAAAATCTTAATTTAAATAAAAATCATGAAAATTTCACAATTTTTCTTCTCTGAAGATCGTTTTATTTTTCTAAAAGCAGAAGTGCCAGCTAGTTCCCCTAGTGATTCATCTGGTGAAATCCTAGAGCCTACTGCTGATGCAATTGATGGCGAAGTGCGGGCTGAATCGCTCCGTTCTGCTCGATCTGGTGAAGATGAAAGCCAGATGACTGATGCAGCTCAATTGGAATCAATAGATCAAGAATTGCTTAATTTCGATGAGAACGAAACAAATCAGGCAAGACTAATTATCGGCGCTATGCCGTCCGAAGTTATGTATTTTGAGACACCTGACCCTGAACATGATGTATTTACACAGGCTTCTCGCTTCCGTTTCGAAATTAGCGATAATCAGATAATCCTACAATATGCCAAAGTGAGACGTACCAACCCCGATAGTTACTCTGTTTCCATGAATGGATTAGATCATCATTCGAATCTTAGGGGTGTGCAAGGAGGTGAGTTTGATAATTTGGATGAAGCTGTTAGAGCAGCGATTGCTTTTGATTATGCTTTTCGTCGGATGAAGCAATATCAAGATGTTCATGTGAGGCTACTTGGGTTAAGCAGTACTGGTTATACTCAGCCTCATGAAGATTATAAAGATGAGCCTTTCCAGTTTGAGAAGGGCTCCGTTGTTTATAAAGATTCCTCTTTGTTTTTTGACCGTGGACCAGATTTAGCGGTTCTTTCTGAAATCGGTTGTCCTGATGAGGTGATGGCCGCTGTAACAGCAATGTTGAATCATCAGTTTAAAAAAACTGAGATACAGATGAAGGAAGAAAAAGTAGCAGACAAAAAGCAAGATGAACAAAGGCGGGAACAGGAAAGACAAGAATATGCACTAGAACGGGCGAAAAAATATGAATCTGAATAATATTCATAATTTTGAATGGCACCCCGGACAGGATTCGAACCTGTGACCTACGGCTTAGAAGGCCGCCGCTCTATCCAGCTGAGCTACCGGGGCACAATTTGTGAACAGTATACTGAAGGGTTCTTTTAAAGTGAAGTCTGAATCCATTCATAAAATATGGCCACTTCAATCAAAAAGGCTAAACCATTGTTTAACATGTGAAAACAAATCGGAGTCCAGATTGAACCGGTTCTTTCAAAAAGCCAACTTAATACTAATCCTAGAATAAAAATTGGAATAAAGACCTGAAATTCAAAGTGAAACAAGGTAAAAATCAAGGCTGACCCAATACTTCCCCCCAAAACATTGGTGTATTTTTTTAAAACTTGGTGAATATAACCTCGGAAAAACAATTCTTCAACTAGCGGTGCAATCAGCACAATAATTACTCCTCCTAAAATAACCCCAGCATCAGTCCCTCCGAATAAAGGGATATGTGAGGCTTGTTCACCGTAACCAGGAATCTCAGTCTGGAAACTCATTTTGATCTGCAAAAAGATCGCACTAGCCAAATAATAGAAAAGATAACCTTGAGCAATTCTTTTTAAAATCGTAAGGATTTTAACCTTATGAAATCCGAAAGTATTCCATTCATTCTTATACTTAAGTTTGGTAAAAATGAATAGTGGCACCAATAAAGTCATGGTCTGCGCCGCGTACAAAATTCCCGTAATAGTCTCCTCCCTCCAATGCCCCCACACTCCAAATTCTCCAAAAACATATTCCGAAAGGGATAAAACTATGGTCATGGAAGCCACGGTCAACATAAACATCTGAATCAAGTCAGACATTTTCCAAGGGAGAGCTAGTCCTTTTGTCGAAGGTTGTGTTTTTTACGTTGGGAGGTTGCGCGAGGCATTTTTTAAACAGGCAAGGGAATTTGGTGGTGATCCAAAGAGAATTGAGGTATCTTCGTTATGAAATTCGACTAGCATTGTATCGTATGCCTGTTCATTCTGCCAACTTCTCAACTTCATCTGATGAGCCTCTGGATCGAGATTTATCGCCTCAACCCCTTGATAATTCTCAAGAATTACAGGAAAATAAGCTTCGTCCAGATGTGCTTGACGAATACGTAGGACAATCTGAAATTAAAAGAAATCTTTCTGTTTTCATGGAGGCTTCCCGAAAACGAGAAGAGCCTTTGGAGCATGTTTTGATTCATGGGCCGCCTGGTTTAGGAAAAACCACGCTAGCTCATATTGTAGCCAAGGAAATGAAGGCAAATATTCGCGTTACTTCTGGGCCAGCACTGGAACGTCAGGGAGATATTGCGGCGATTATTACAAATTTAGAAGATGGGGATGTGCTTTTTATTGATGAAATTCACCGTTTACGTCCCATTGTAGAAGAGACTTTATATACAGCCATGGAGGATTTTGCGATTGATATTATTTTGGGCAAAGGCGCTTCGGCTCGTTCTATGCGCTTGAGTTTGCCAAAATTTACTCTGATTGGCGCCACTACTAAGTTAAGTTTGATCTCCTCCCCTCTTCGGGATCGTTTTGGGCATGTTTTTAGACTTAATTTTTATTCTCAGGAAGAAATCCAGCAAATTATTAATCGTTCCTCTAAAATTCTGGAGACTGAAATTGACGAAAAAGCAGCGTCTCGATTGTCACTTTCTTCCCGGCAAACTCCCCGTATTGCTAACCGACTATTACGGCGAGTGGGTGATTTTGCTCTAGTTAATAATCATGATGTTATTTCGGAATCATTAGTAAAAAGTGCTTTAGGGAAAATGGGAATCGATGAACTTGGTTTAGATGACATGGACCGAAAATTGCTACAATTAATGATTGAAAATTTTGGAGGTGGCCCAGTCGGGCTAAGCACTCTTTCTGCGGCTACTCACGAAGAGGCTCAGACTATTGAAGATATCTATGAACCTTATCTTTTAAAACAAGGTTTTCTTGATCGCACTCCACGAGGACGTTTAGTTACGCCACGTGGTTACCAGCATCTTGGGTTAACTCCTCCACAAAATGCTGAACTTTTTTAAATTTAACTTTATCCTATGAAATTCAGAACTCTTATTCCTTATGCTGCCCTTCTTCTTGTCTTTGGTCTTTTGTTTACTGGCTGCCAACTACCTTTTACTGATGATGTGACTGTGGAGGATGATATTTCCTATGAATTTATGACCTATGAAGGGTTGTTGCAGTCTTTGGGCAGCGTAAAATTTAATCCTGATGCTACTCACCTATTGCGCTTAACAGATGGGTCTCTGCTTTATGTTTATAGTGATTTTTATAATCTTTGGGATACCGAGTATTTAAATCAATCCATGGAGGTTAGTGGTTTATTAATTCCAGGTGAAGATGATGACGACAAACCAGTGCTAGCAGTTGAACAACTCACTGTTTTGGAAGAAGAAGAGGTAGTTGAAATAGAAGAGGTAGAAATGACTAATTATGTTAGTGAAAGTATTGGTTTTGGGATTTCTTACCGTTCTGATTGGGAAATGGAGGAACGCACTCAGGCTGTTTCTTTTTACGGCCCTCAACCGAAAGATACCGAGAGTTTGATTGAAACTGATCTAATTCAAGTAAGTACGTTGTCTAACAATGAGGAATTAGAGATTGAAGAATGGTATTTGGCTTATCAAAATACTGATTTAAGTGAAACTTATACAAAAAACGTAGTAAGTGTGGACCAGTTAAATGCTATTAAAGTCGAAGAAGTTGGTTCAACTACTTATTATGTTGAGGGTGGAAGCAAAGTTTTTGTGCTTTTACATTTAAATAGTCAGGAAGATTTAAAGTTAAGTTATGGCAATTTGTTTAGTGAAATGTTGCTTTCTTTTGATTTATTAAGTGATGGTCAACGGATTGAGGAGGATGAGGAAGAAGAAGAGGTTGTTGAGGAAACTGAGATTACTGAGGTGATCGAGGACGTTGAGGATGTTGTGGCTGAAGAAGAAGCCAACGAATCTAGTGATGGTGATTATGCCGACAATATTAGTCTGTTAGAGAATGACTTGGATCGTTTGAGCTTAGTTTCTGACGAATGGACAGCTACTACCTATGATTTTGTGGAGCCAAATTATATTTATGTGACTTTTACTGATGGTGAAGTGTTGGAGCGGTATCTTTTGCAAAATTTAGGTGATGGAAATTTAGAAGAATTAGCCAAGTTTGTAGAAGGAGCAATAACAGATTGGGATTTAGCTTCTGGGACTGATGAAGCCAAAGGGTTGGAGCAAGTCTCAGTGGATGCTGAAACTGGTTCTGAAACAGTAATTTTAGAGGGCTACAGACCTTTGGAAAGTGCTACTTTGGGTTTTCAAATGCAGTATCCTTCGAACTGGTATTATAGTCGCTCCGGAAGTAGTTTTTATTTTAGTAATGAACCAGCTGACGCTAGTAATGCCTTGGTGACCTTGGAAGTTATAGAAGAGACTGTTTCTAGTTTGAAAACTTGGTCATCGTCTGGATTTTTCTTTGCTGATGTCCCGCGCGATGATTCCTCTAGCTATCGTTTGAAAGGTACTTTGGATTACCAAGAACAGATCGAGGTTATGGCTGAATCTATTTTATCGACTTAGTTTTTTCGCTTTCCTTTGCGGAAACTTGCAACTCCCCTTTTTGAGTTGACTTTGGTTTGTTAGCACTCTAAACTTAACAGTGCTAATTATCAGGTTGTAGTTACACACTATTCTTTGTTTCTTAGCAAGCGGTAAAGCGTATTATTCTCTATCGAAATGTGTTATAATTTCTAGAAATTAATTCTAACTTTTAAATTCATGGCCAATAAAGACAAAGGTGACAGTCGTTTCGAAAAGTTTACGAAAGAGGCTAAACAAGCCTTGATTGTGGCCCAAGAAGTGGCAAAAAAAACTCAAACTAATTATGTTGGGACAGAGCACGTTTTAATTGGTATTTTAAGCCAACCTAACTCTTTAGGGGCTTCTATTTTAATGAATTTTGGAGTTTCGCTTGATAATGTTAATTTAGTTCTGAAAACTGTGGGACGTACCGCTGCCTCCTCTTCTAAAGGAAAAGGTTCTGGCGGTTTAAGTGGTTTTGCGAAAAAAGTTATTGAAGATGCTGTGAAATGTGCCCAGGGTAACAATCATATGTTTGTAGGAACCGAGCATTTACTACATGCTTTAGTGGGCCAAGAAAACACTGCGGCCACGGTGATCCTAGAAAATATGAAAGTTCGTCCAAATGCTGTTCAAGGTGAAATTGAAAATGCTTTTGAAAATCTTAAGAAAAGCCAAAAACAATATCCTGGAGCTCCTGGTGGAGGTTTTCAGGGAGCTGATCCGTCTGGCCAAATGAATCCTTTGGAATTCTTTTTAAGTGGATTACAAGGAGTTATGTCTGGTGGTGAAAAAGAGGCAACTTATACTAAAGAGAAAACTGATAAATCTAGCACTCCAGCTTTGGACTATTTTACCGAAGACTTAGTTGCCAAATATCGATCTGGAAAAATGGATCCTATTATTGGACGCGCTAAGGAAATAGAACGCACGATTAGTATTTTGCAACGTAAGACCAAAAACAATCCCGTTTTAATTGGTGAGCCGGGTGTTGGTAAAACTGCGGTTGTTGAGGGGCTTGCTCAAGCTATTATTCAAGAAAACGTACCAGATAAAATGTTAGATAAACGAATTTTGTCTCTTTCTATGGCTTCGGTTGTAGCTGGGACTAAATATCGTGGTGAATTCGAAGAACGTCTTAAACAAATTATTGATGAGGCAGGCACCCAAGAAAATGTAATTCTTTTTATTGATGAATTGCACACTGTGGTTGGGGCTGGATCAGCTGAAGGGAGCTTAGATGCTGCTAATATTTTGAAACCAGCTCTTTCTAGAGGTGATATTCGAATTGTGGGAGCAACAACAACTGATGAATACCGAAAACATATTGAAAACGATAGTGCTTTAGAGCGTCGTTTTCAGACTGTAATTATAAATGAACCTACTGAAGAGGAAACCTTACAAATTTTAAAGGGTCTTAAAGAATCTTTTGAAGATCACCATCATTTAGTTATTTCTGATGAAGCTTTGGATTCCGCGGTTCGACTTTCCAAGCGGTATGTAAATGACCGTTTTCTACCTGATAAAGCAATTGATTTGATGGATGAAGCCGCTTCTTTAAAAGGAATGAAAGTTAAAACTAGTGGTTCTAATAAAGTTGGTAAGTTTCAAAAAGAACTAAATAAAATTATTAAGGACAAAGAAGATGCTGTTTCTAAACAAGATTATGAAAAAGCGGCTAATCTTCGCACCGAGGAGCTTCAAGTTATGGAAAAAATTGAGGCAGCCCGCCAAATTAAAATCCCAAAAGAGTTACGTGGACATATTGATGCCGAGGATATTGCCCAAGTTTTATCTAAAAGTACTGGAATCCCGACTACAAAATTAATGAAAGATGATGTTTCTCGTCTTAAGAACTTAGAAAACCTACTTAAACGACGCATTATTGGTCAACAGGAGGCAATTGAATCTGTGGCCAAGGCTATTCGTCGTTCTAGAATGGGTGTTGGGGCTCCACATCGTCCCATTGCTTCTTTTATTTTTATGGGACCAACTGGAGTTGGTAAGACTGAATTAGTAAAATCTCTCGCACGAGAAGTTTATAACGATGAAGATGCTTTGATTAAGATTGATATGAGTGAATTTATGGAGCGTCATAATGTTTCTCGTTTAACAGGTACAACTGCTGGTTATATTGGTTATGATGATGGTGGTCAATTAACAGAGATGATCCGACGCAAACCTTACTCAGTAGTGTTATTTGATGAGGTTGAAAAAGCTCACCCTGATGTAATGAACATGCTACTTCAAATTCTTGAGGATGGGGTATTAACAGATGGAAGAGGCCGCAAAGTAGATTTCAAAAACACAATTATTGTTTTGACTACCAATGTAGGTGCTCGCCAGTTAACTGAATCTGCGGGACCAATTGGGTTTACCTTGGAGGCAGACGAACTTAAACGGGCTGAACAAATTTTTGAGGATCGAAAAGAAGACATTCTAAAGGAATTAAAAGATCAGTTCCGACCAGAATTCTTAAATCGCTTAGATAAGATTATTGTTTTCCATCCTTTAACTCACGATCATTTAAAGAAAATTGTAAGATTGCAAATTTCTGATCTTGAAGATCGTTTGAAGGAGAGAAAGATCTCTTTAAATCTTTCTCCTGGAGCGCTTGATGTGCTAGCAAAATTAAGTTACGACCCAGATTATGGCGCTCGGCCTGCTCGCCGTGTGATTCAAGACAAAGTCGAAGACATTTTGGCGGAAAAACTGCTGAGCGGAGAGTTTCAGGAAGGAGATAAAGTGAAAATTGTCAAAAAGGGAGATGGACTAGAGCTAAGAAAAGGTTGATTTTCTCTTTAAACCATCTTATACTCCACGCGTTCTTATAAAGTGCATTAGGTAGCAGGGACACTTTAGATAGGAACTTATTTATTTTTTAATCCTTGCTCCAATATAAGCTTTATGGCTGCGACTCAAACTATATCTATGGAAGAGCTTCTGAAAAGCTCTCCAGACATGATTCTCCCGGAACCAGGAGAACTTTTAGAAGGTAATGTTATTTCTGTCGGTAAACACCGAATTTTGGTTGATATTGGCGGTGTTAACACTGGTATTATTAGTGGACGTGAGACTAAAGATAGCATGAACACTATCAAAGATCTTGCCCCTGGTGATGCGGTTTATTCATGTGTGCTTGAATCTGAAAACGAAGATGGATTTGTGCTTCTTTCTCTTCGAAAAGCTAGTCAAGAACGAGCTTGGAAGAGATTTGCTGATGCTTATGATGAAAATGACGTGGTGGAAGTTAAACCAACCGAAGCTAATAAGGGTGGTTTACTATTAGAGGTAGATGGGATTAAAGGATTTATTCCTGTTTCTCAGCTAGCTCCTCTACATTACCCACGTGTTAATGGGGCTGACGCTAACCTTATTCTTCAAAAATTGAAGAAATTAGTTGGAGTTAGTTTGAGCGTTAAAATTATTAATTTAGACAAACAAAATGGGAAGTTAATTCTTTCTGAACGAGCGGCTTTCCAAGAAGAACGAAAGGCGGCCCTTGGTAAGATTACAATCGGAACTAAGGTTAAAGGTAAAATTAGTGGTGTTGTTAATTTTGGTATTTTTGTGGCTTTTGAAGGTTTAGAAGGACTAGTTCATATCTCCGAAATTGCTTGGGGTCATGTTAAGAATCCTTCTGATCATGGAAAAGTTGGTGATGAAGTTGAGGTCCAAATTATTGGCATTGAAGGTGATAAGATCTCTTTAAGTATGAAGAGACTAATGGCTGATCCTTGGGCTGATGCTGCGAAAACCTTTAAGGTTGGTAGTGTTATTAAAGGCGAAATTACTCGCTTAGCCCCATTTGGAGCTTTTATGAAACTTACCGATGACATTAATGGTTTGATTCATCTTTCCGAGATTGTGCGCGAGGATGGCACCCCTGTTAATGAGCCTTCTGAAGTGTTACGTTCTGGTGAAAAAGTAGAGGCTAAAGTTATTGACGTAAACCTTGATGAGCACCGGATTGGTCTTAGCTTAAAAGCTCTTAATGAAAAGGCCATGGCTTTGGCGGAAGAAAAAGCCAAGGATAAGGAGGAGGCTAAAGAAGAGAAAGCCGAGGAAGCTTCAGAGGAAGAAGCCACTGAAGAATAATCCCCTATTGCTTTATGTCAGAATCTTTACGCCGATGCGCCGGTTGTTTCTGTGAACTCCCACAACAGGATTTAATTCGAGTTGTTAAAACTGCAAAAAATGAGGTTAAAGTTGATGTCCCAGGTAGTAAACGAACTTTAGGGCGTGGGGCTTATGTGTGTGCCAATGAAAATTGTTTAAGTAAAGCCTTAAAAAAGAAGGGAAAAAAGTCTTGTCCACTCCAATTTTGGCTAGGAGTTGCTATTCCGGAAATAATTGTGAAAGAGTTGCAAGACCTTGCGCTTAAAAAGGCTTCTTAAATTTGTTATGGTGCAAGGGTGGAAATTCTAGAAAACCTTAATCCGGCCCAAAAAGAAGCTGTTTTGCATAAAAATGGACCACTTTTGATTATTGCGGGGGCTGGGACAGGTAAGACCCGGGTTTTAACGCACCGTTTTTGTCATTTGATACAGAATGAAAATATTGATCCTGAGTCTATTTTGGCCTTAACTTTTACGGAGAAAGCGACGGTTGAGATGCAGGAACGATTAGATGTGCTACTCCCCTATGGATATTCCGAACTTTGGGTAAAAACTTTTCATGGTTTTTGTGATGCGGTTCTGCGGGAACGAGGATTGGAAATTGGTTTGGATACGGCTTATCAAATTTTGACACAGACAGATGTGGCGCTTTTTCTGAAAAAGCATTTGTTTTCTTTTGAGTTAAATTATTACCGACCTTTGGGAAATCCTCTTCGTTTTTTAACAGGTTTAGTGACTCATTTTGGTCATTTAAGAGACGAAATGATTTCGCCTGAAGTTTATCTAAAACATGCTGAAAATCAGGTTAAAAAGGCTGAAGATGACGCCGAAAAGGAAGAGGCGGAAAAGCTTTTGGAATTAGCAAAAGCGTATGTGCATTACGATGAATTGTTGGTTAAGGAAGGGGTTTTGGATTTTGCAACTTTGCAATATTTAACCTTGGATCTTTTCCGAAAAAGACCCAGTGTTTTAAAAGAATTTCAAAATCGATTTCAATACATTTTGGTAGACGAGTTCCAGGACACAAATACCGCTCAAAACAGATTGGTCGAGTTACTTTCCGAAAAACATCGAAATGTAATGGTGGTTGGTGATGATGATCAATCCATTTACAAATGGCGAGGAGCTTCGCTTTCTAATATTATGCAGTTTGAAGAGCGTTTTCCAGAGACAAAAAAGATTGTTTTAACTGAAAACTACCGGTCTACGCAGCCAGTTTTGGATATGAGTTATAAGGTTATTCAAAACAACAATCCTTTTCGATTAGAGACTCGAGAAGGTCTTTCTAAGCAGCTAGTTTCTAATGTGGCGGACTCTCCCAAGGTTCCGCATATAATTCATTTTGAAAACTACCAAGAAGAGGTAAAGTTTGTGGTTGAGCATATTCAACGTTATGTTCAGGAAAATAAAGATGTTTCTTACAAGGATATTGCTATTTTGGTGAGGGCTACTAATCACGCCCTTCCGTTTTTGGATGGGCTCAAAAGGGCCGCTGTCCCAACTTATTTTTCGGGGGCACAGGGTTTGTATCAGCGGCCTGAAATCAAAGACTTAATGGCTGTCCTGCGCTCTATATCTAATCCTTTTGACGATATTGCTTTATTTAGGATGCTTTCTATGCCCATTTTTGGTTTTGAAAGCGAGTATTTAGTATCGCTTTTACAGAAGGCTCGTTCTTCTTCATCTGCTTTGCTAAAGACTCTGCGTCAGGCTCAAAAAACACCTGATTTATTTTCGGTCATAGATAATTCTTTAGATAAATTTTTAGCTCTTTTTGAAAACCTTCAAAAATCAGTAAAAGACCAAGCAACCAGCCAAATCCTAGGTTTTTTCATGAAAGAATCTGGTTATTTGCAGGCTCTCCAAAACAACGACTCCCCGGAGTCAATTGAGCAACTGCAAAATATTGCGACTTTTTCTCAAATTATTCGAACTTTCGAGGAGACTCAGGGTTCACCACGATTAATTGAATGTTTAGATTATTTACAATCCCGTCACGAAATGGGTGATCGCTCCTCCCCGGCTGAAGAAGATTTAGATGCTGACACTGTCAAAATTTTAACTATTCACGCTGGAAAAGGGTTAGAATTTGACACTGTTTTTATGGTGGATTTAGTACAAAATCGCTTTCCTTCTATAAATCGTCGTGACCCTTTTGAGGTTCCAAGTGAATTAATGCAAACCCCAATTGATGAACAAGCTTCACATCTTCATGAAGAGCGCCGATTGTTTTACGTGGCATGTACTCGAGCGCGTAAGCATTTGTTCTTAACCTATAGTGATTATTACGATGGAAAGAGGCGTTGGAAACCTTCTATTTTTATAAAGGAGGCAATTGAAACTAAGATTCCGGATTTGAGCCAAGAAACTTCGCCATCTATCGCGGTGGCTAATGATTTAGAAGATCAACCTTTGTTGATTAAGATGGATCAAACATTTAGACCTCTTAAGCTTAGCTTTAGTCGAATTGATGCTTTTAAACGTTGTCCTTTAAGGTATAAATTCCAATATATTTATCATCTGGCAGAGCCCATGTCTCACTCACTGAGTTTTGGGTCTAGCATTCATAATGCTCTTAATGTTTTTTATCAGGATTTAAAGCATGGCAAAAAGCCTTCTTTAGATCTATTGAAGGATCTTTTTGAAAAGCATTGGATTCCTTTGGGATATACCAGCCCGGCTCATCTTCAAGCCCGCAAACAACAAGGGATGGAAATCCTAGAACGTTTTTATGAAACGCAGCAGGAAAATTGGGTTATTCCGGCTTTTTTAGAACGACCGTTTACTTTGAAAATCCCCTCTGGTTTGCGAATTTCAGGAAGAATTGATCGTATTGACCGTTTGAGTGATGGTACTTATGAGATAATTGACTATAAAACTGGACGCTTAAAAGAACAAAAAGCCGTTGATAAAGACCTGCAATTATCGATTTACGCCTTGGCTTGTAAAAATGTCCTTAAATTACCGGTTTCTAAATTGTCTTTGTATTATTTGGCTGATAATAAAAAAATCACAACCACTCGTTCACCCGAGGTTTTACAAAGTACAGAACAAGAATTAGAACAAATATCAACGGCTATTAAGACTTCTGATTTTGAGCCAACTCCCTCTCCTATGATCTGTAAATATTGTGAATACCGTTTAGTTTGCAATAAATCGGTTGCATAAAAAAACTCTCTAAGAACAGTCACTGGCACGGGATCATTCCATGATAAATCCTGGAATGAAGGATCAGAGTTTTCAGAATCGCAAAGCGAAAATGAAAGCCCTAGTTCCCTACGATTGCCGAGTGCAGATAGAAAAACTATATACCCACGGACAACCCTATCTCGTCCAAATCTCCATTTGAGGTTTGTTACCCCTCACCAAAAATGAGTGAATGGCGGAAAAATGCCACGTCGGGAGCCACACCTTTCCGGTAGTTGTCTGTTCTCAGAGAGGAATCTGCTTTAGGAAGCCGCAGACAACGCGACGTCAACCACTTTCTAAAGCAGGTTTCTCCCTAAGAATTATCTATTTATCAAAGAACGATTATTTAATTATAACATCAGGATCTGCCTAAGTCAATGCCTTTCTCAACTTTCACCTTTCCCTCGCTCTCAAAAATTGTAGGATGAAAATACTATGGAAATATTTACTATTGTTTTGGCCATTATGGCCACTGGAGGCTTTTTTTACCTCTTAATAACTAGATCTAAGGAATCTGTTGATCCTCGCTTAGATCAGCTTAGTCAGCAGTTTAACCAGACTACGCAAACAGTCCTGCAGCAACTTAATGCCGTATCAAAAACACTTGATGAACGTTTACACGAGGGAGCCCTTATGAGTGAGCGATCTCACCGTAGTGTTGGTGAAAGGCTAGATACAGCGGCTAAAGCAGTTACAACTGTTACGGATCGTCTTTCAGCTCTAGAGGAATCTAATAAAAAAATCTATGAAGTTGGAAAAGATATTTCTAGTTTGCAAGAAATCTTACGTGCCCCTAAATTGCGCGGTAACTTAGGTGAATTCTTTTTAGGAGATTTACTTTCTCAGATTTTCCCGAAGGCTAATTTTTCACTTCAATATAAGTTTAAAACTGGAGCCATGGTAGATGCTGTAATTCACTTACGTGACCAGATGATGGTGCCAGTAGATGCGAAATTTCCTCTAGAAAATTTTAAACGAGTAATAGAGGCTGATGGTGATGAAACTCAGGTAAAGGCGAAAAAAGTTTTTTCTAATGATGTAAAAAAACATATTGATGATATTGCTTCTAAATACATCCTTCCTGACGAAGGAACTTTTGATTTTGCTTTGATGTATGTTCCAGCTGAAAATGTCTATTATGAGGTGATTGTTAAAGATCAAGATGAAAAAAGTATAAGCCAGTATGCTTTGGCCAAACGAGTTATTCCAGTTTCGCCAAATAGTTTCTATATTTATCTGCAGGCAATTTTGTTAGGATTACGCGGTTTACAGATAGAAAAAGGCGCTAAGGAGATCCTGAACACTCTAGGTCGGCTGCAAACTGATTTCACTAAGTTTAGTGATGATTTCAACCTGGTAGGGACGCACCTCGGACGCGCTCAAAATAGTTACCATTCTTCGGAAAAGCGGCTTTCCAGATTCCAAGATAAGCTCGAAACTATCGAGGGAAACTCAAAAAATGTGCCGAAATTAACATCTTAAGCTTCTCTTTTCTTTTCTCTTATCATCGGGTAGACTAGTCCCGCTATGGCTACTTCCCTTATACAATTTGCGAAAAAAGTAGGGCTTTCAAAGGAGCAACTCATTGCTCGCAGCGCTGCGCTAGGATTTGATATTGATGAAAAAGCGACAGAGTTGGAAGATGATTTAGCAGCTTTACTATCCGAGGAATTTAAAAAAGAAGTTAGTGATAAAGCTGATACCTACGGTGAAATTGTTTCTCAGGAAATGGAGAAGGAACTCATTAAAAAACAACGTAAAAAAACAGCGGGAAGACATGGTGTTAAAGCCAAAGATGATTCTGCCAAAGAAGAGGTTATTGTTAAAAAGGGAATTATTGAAATCCCCGATTTTATATCTGTAAAGGAATTCTCAGAAAAGGTTGGAATTAGCCCAGTAAGAGTTATTGGAGAGTTAATGAAAAATGGAATTTTAGCTAATATTAACCAACCAATTGATTTTGAAATCGCTTCTATTTTGGCTGAAGATTTAGGCGTTAAAATTCGACGCAAACACTCGGCCGCTGAATCAGAAGATATTATGAGAGGAGACCTGGAGAAACTACTTCAAGAGGATGATGCTTCTATTTTGAAAGAACGCCCACCAGTAGTAACTGTTATGGGGCATGTTGATCATGGTAAAACTAAACTTTTGGATACGATTCGTGACGCGAATGTTGTGGCGTCTGAATCTGGAGGAATTACCCAACACATTGGAGCTTATCAGGTTGAAAAAAATGGCCATAAAATTACTTTCTTAGATACACCAGGACACGAAGCTTTTACTGCTATGCGAGCTCGAGGAGCCAGAGCTACTGATGTGGCTATTTTGGTGGTAGCGTCTGATGAGGGCGTTAAACCACAAACTGTTGAGGCTATTAATCACGCCAAAGAAGCTAAAGTGCCGATTATTGTAGCTATTAATAAAATGGATAAACCAAATGCTAACCCCGATAAAGTTAAGGGTGAACTGGCGGAACATGAGTTAATCCCAGAAGAATGGGGTGGAGAAACAGTTATGGTGCCTATTTCGGCTCTTAAGAACGAGGGAATTGATAAGCTTTTGGATATGATTTTAGTAGTATCGGAATTATTGGATTTAAAGGCTAATCCTAATCGCCCCGCGGTTGGAACTGTAATTGAGGCTCATTTGGACCCTAGCTTGGGGCCAGTGGCCACTATTTTGATAAATACCGGGACTTTAAAGGTGATGGATCCAGTTATTGTGGGAGCGACTCACGGACGAATTAAAATTATGCAGAACCACACTGGTAAAAGATTTAAGGATCTAGGACCATCTGGGACTGCTTTGATTGCTGGACTTTCTAAAACCCCTCAAGCTGGTGATATTTTGCAAGTAATTAATAATGAGCGATCCGCTCGTCAAAAAGCTGAAGAGGTTTCGGCTCTTATTAAAGAAGGAAAAATTCAAAATATGGGTATGGGGCTTGGTGAAATTGTTGAACAAATTAAAGAAGGTCAGCTTAAAACTGTAAAAGTTGTTTTAAAAGCTGATACTAATGGTTCGCTCGAAGCTATTAAACAAAGTATTGCCAAGGAGCTTAAATCATCGGATGTGGCGGTGAAAGTAATTCACTCCGGGGTTGGAAATGTTACAGAGTCAGATGTCATGATGGCCGCGGCTAGTCAGGGAGTTGTGATTGGTTTTCATACTGATGTTCCCTCTCAAGCAGAACGGATGGCAGAGCGTCACAATACTGAAGTTTCTGTTTATAAGGTTATTTATGAATTAATTGATGATCTGAGAAAGATTCTTTCTGGCCTTCTGGAGCCAGAAACAATTGTTGTGGAACTTGGAAAAGCTAAGGTTTTACAAGTTTTCTTTACTGGTAACAATGAAATGGTGGTTGGTTGTAAAATCAATGATGGTAAAGCAGAGGTAAACTCTAGTATAAAGGTCTTCCGCGACAAAGAACAGATTGGAATTGGTAAAGCCGTGGGATTAAAACTCGTTAATGAAGATGTGAAGGAGATTAAAAAAGGTACGGAATGTGGAATTCGCTACAAAGGTAAAATTAAACTCCAAGAAGGAGATGTCCTTGAGTTTTCTAAAGAAGAAACTCGGCATAAAACTCTTTAAACTTTTAAATTATGGCTCCTCGAATTGCTGTTACTGGCTCCCTAGCCTATGACTATATTTCTAGTTACGAAAAACCTTTTGAAAAGGTTCTATTACCAGATAAGTTATCGGAATTAAGTGTTTGTTTTTTGGTGCACGACAAAGTTCGTCATTTTGGTGGGACAGGTGGGAATATTGCTTATTGTTTAGCTTTGCTTGAGGAATCGGCTACTTTGGTGGGAGCGGTTGGTCATGACTTTGCTGATTATCGAAAATGGCTTGAAGAGAAGAATATTGATTTGGAGAATATAAAAGTTTTTGAAAATGTACCAACAGCTTCAGCTACGATTATGACTGATCCAAAAGGTAATCAAATAGCACAATTTCATCCTGGTGCGATGAGTGCTGATGGGGAAATCAATACTACCGAGGCTTTTCATAAAGTGGGAGCTATTATTATTGCGCCAGATGATCCAAACCGAGTGATGCAATATGTGAGCGAGGCAAAGGAAGCTGGAACTCCTTACTTTTTTGACCCTGGTCAAAACATGCCAATTCTCACACCAGAACAATTGCACGAGGCTATTGATGGTGCGGAAGGTCTGTTTTTGAATGATTATGAGATGGAAATGTTTAAAAAACGAACGCATTTAGACTTAATTCAAATTTTAGAAAAGGTAAAGCTACTTATTATTACGCGTGGAGAACAAGGTTCTGAAATTTATTCTCAGGAAACTGGAGCTCTTTCGCCAGTTATGGTGCCAGTGGTTGTTCCTAAAGAGGTAGTTGACCCAACTGGCTGTGGTGATGGTTACAGAGCGGGATTTTTAAGGGGTTACTTAAAAGGCCGTCCGTTGGAAGCTTGTGGTCGCATGGGATCCCTGATGGCAACTTATGTTGTTGAAAACATTGGGACTCAAAATCACAATCCTACTTACGAAGAATTCTGCAACCGTTATCAAGAAACTTTTGCGGAGAGCCTCTCATAAGCTTGTTTAAGTTTTTCAAAACTTAGATCCTTAAGTTCAATTATGGGATTTTGTGAATTCAGGGTTTTAACAATTGCGGAAACCTTTTCCATATAAGCAATACTAATAAAAGGCGTATTGGTGAGGTGCGCAAAAACTAAACTGTGCAGCCGCATTCCAACTAGCAGTTCTGCCTGTTGAATTACTCCCAAAACTTCTTCTTCTGATTTATAGTTTGCCCAAATTTCGGATTGATTTCTAACGCCTTGCTGATCAAATATTTTACTCAATAGGTTAAGATCTTTTTTATTGGCCTTTTCAAAGGGTATTCCAACCATATATTTACCTTGTTCAACACACAGGTATTGAACAAATTTTTTGAGCGAATTTAGAGTCTGTTTTTGACCACTTTTCCAGAATCTTGGCGTTAGGATAATTGTATTTTTGGAGAACTTTTTGAGTCCCTGAAATTTTAACTCTTTTAGGTGTAGAGCCGGGTCATCTACTAATTCTACCTGTTTAATCCCAAGGGAGTTTGTCCATTCCAGCGATTTTTCATCCCTAACACTAATTTTGTCAGCTTTTTCAAGTAATGACTTGGCCTTTTTCTGGGCCCATTTTGAGTTTAAGGGGCCAATTCCGTTAGCGTAGATCTCAATTTTTTTATTGTATTTCAAGGCTCCTTTTATCTGTTTCCCCCAAACAAACATAGATTTGAGTGGCTCGTCAGTTAAAAGGGTTCCCCCACCAAGAATAAATCGATCACAATTCTTAAGAGCCTCTCTAGCTTTGCGTATCTTGGGACGGGTAACAGGACAAATCCATGATTTTAAAGTGGATCGAATTCCACTGGGAAGGCGATGAATAGCTTTTATTCCAAATTTAAGTTCTGTTTCGGCTGGGTTAGCACTCATGATTATTAAATTTTTATCCTTTCCCCATAACTCTAGAAGTCCACGCAAAATTGCTTCATCACCAAGATTTCCAGCGCCGAAATTGCCACAAATGATCCAAGTTGGTTTCGTCATAATAGATTAAAGATGAGCTTGTACAGGTTTAAAACTACGTCGGTGCACGGGAGTAACTCCATATTTTTGCAGAGCTAACTGATGTTTTTGGGTTCCATAACCCTTGTGCTTATCAAAACTATACTCTGGAAATTTTAAGCTGCAATCTTTCATTAGCTTATCTCGGGCTACTTTGGCAAGGATAGATGCCGCTTTTATACTTCTAATTTTTTGATCTCCTCTAATAATTGAGGTGTGTGGAACGGAGAAAGTAAAATTATCGCGGCCATCAATTAATAAGTGTTCTGGGACGCGCGGCAACGAATCTAAAGCCCGCTGAAATGCCAATTGCGTAGCTTTTAAGAGGCCGTGACGGTCAATCTCCTTGTGTGAGGCCTTACCAATCCCCCACTCTGCTTTGAGCTTAATTTTGGCATAAAGTTCTTCCCTCTTTTTTTCTGTGACTTTTTTGGAATCATTTAAACCTGGTAAGTGAATTCCTCTGGGTAAAATCACAGCGGCCGCAACTACTGGTCCGGCCCAAGGTCCGCGACCAGCTTCATCCATTCCAGCAATTATAGTATTTTTTGAAATCATGTGTTCATTATACAAAAAAACCCGTCAATGATTAGGCGGGTTTTAAAATTTATAATTTTTTGATTATTCCTCGTCCTTTTTTTCTTCTTCCGCTTTTGCTTCTTCAGCTGGAGGTTCCTCGGCTACTTCTTCAGCCTTGGCTTCTTCCTTGACCTCTTCGGCTGGGGCATCGGCCTCGCTATCGTCGCCACCGCTCTGTTCAGCTTTTTCTGCTTCTTCAGCCTCTTTAACAGCTTCTACTGCCTCTTGGATTGCTTCTTCAGATGCTTCTTCCTCTTCTTCTGGAAAGTCATAGCCCATAAGCTTAGCTTCTTTAAGACGAGCACTTTTACCAGTTCGGTTGCGCATAAAATATAATTTAGAGCGACGAACTTTGGAGTTTCGAATAACTTCTATTTTAGCAATATTGCTGGAATGAACAGGGAAAATCTTTTCTACTCCAACGCCACTGGCGATTTTGCGAACAGTAAAGGTTTTATCGGTGCCAGCGCCACTATTTGTGGCAATTACTAATCCTTCAAAAAGTTGAATACGCTCCTTGGAGCCATCCTTGGTGGATTCAACAATTTTTTGGTGAACGCGAACTGTATTACCAGTACGGATTGGGGGGACACGCTTTTTAAGCGATTTTTGTTGAACGTGTGAAAGTAAAGCTTGATTCATGATGATTTTTTTGAGATTAAGACTGCCCGATTATAGGGAAGCGGACTACAGTTGTAAAGCCAAATTTTTCTAGGAAAGCGCGTTTTGAAGTTGATTGTGCGCAATCATATTCTCTGGATCAGTCAGTAAATCTTTGATGAAGCGGTCATTGCACTTAACGCGATAAATGAAATCTTCTCGAGTTAAAGCCGTGTAACGAATGGTGCGATCGGAAGGAACTTCCTTATCCAAAAAGCTCTGCAAAACATCCTTATCAATTTCGCCAACAATAAGTAAATCAACTTCGGAATCTTTTTTAAGGAAAAAGCCAGAAAGTAAAAGTAGTTCAAGATCCCCTAATTTAAGAATTGCCTCCACGACTTTGGCGTTTTGGTCAGTACTCTTAAGAATAATTCCCTGTAATTCGGTTATTAAAGGAAATTTTTGATTAATCATGTAATACTTTTTTCGATTTTTCATTCGGCTGCGAAGAAGCCCAAATTTCTTAAGGTTATCTAACTCGCGTCGGACGGAATTAATTTGTTCATCTAAACGACGAGTAAGTTCGCGGATAAAGTATTCTTCTTCTGGATTAGTCAGAAACAAAGTAAGTAACTTAACGCGAGTCTGCGAGGTGAAAAGACGCTTTAAGAGCATAGAGTAAGCCTAGAGTTTGTACACATATTTTGTGCACAGTATGGTCAATGTATAAGTTTTGTTCTCGGAAATCAAGACTTTGTTCTTATTTTTTATACAATTTTAAGTTAACAGGTTAAGTCGCTAACTCTTTTTAATTGACTTAAATGGTTATTTGATTGTTTAATCTGTATTATTTTTTTGTTCGCCAACCTTGGCTTCTTGCAACTTGCGTACACTTTTATTGTTCTTTGGTTTTGCTTTATCTATAAACAAAAACAGCCCTTTTTAAAGGACTGTCTTTTAATGCTTTTTGCTAATTTTTAGACTTCAAAATCTATGTCATCTTCATCGTCGTCAGACTCAGCCAAAAAGGAACTGGCCAATAAAGTCATGAATGAACCAGCTACCATTCCTACTATAGCGGAACCAAACAGTACAAAAGTAGGGGCTACGCCTGAACTAATTTCCCAAAAGAAAAATGTTAAATAGTTGCAGGATGCCTGAATGTTTTCGAACGCCAAAATAAGAATAATGACGAAACTCATTACGGAGCCGATAAGATAGAGAGCGCGCATATTTGGAAGGGCTAGAATTTAAGAGAGGTGTTTTTTGAGAAAACGATCTAAACAAATGGCATTGTGAACTTGAGCGTAACCAGCTTGTCCCTTTTCGTAATTAGCTTTTACCTTGTCTTGTTCTGCTTCTGGGTACTTGCCCATCATTTGCTCTACTTCTTTCTTTATTTCTTCGTCAGTTGGTTCGATTTTCTCCTCTTTGTAAAGATGATTGAGAACCAATCTTAAGGTCACCTGTTTGGTGGCTTGTTCTTGTTTTTCCTTACGAAGATCACGTTTTTGTTCTCCAAGGTGTTTTTCGTATTGATCCCAAGTAATACCGCGGGACTGTAATTCCATTTTAGTTCGGTCTAGAATAAAGTCAATTTCCTCTTCTATAAGCGCTTCTGGGACATCGACTTTTGTAAGCTTGATAAGTTCTTCAAAGAACATGCCTTCGCGACGGTTTTTCTCCTGCTGTTCACGTTCTTGAGTTAAATTTTGGCGAACTTCTTCGTGGAAAGCATCAACGTCTAATTCTTTGCCAGTCATTTTTTTGATCCAATCCTTGGTGAGTTCGGGAAGTTTTACTTCTTGAACTTTGTGAATCTTGATTTTGAATTTAACTTTTTTTCCTTTGAATTTATCGGAATGGTAATCTTTGGGGAATTTTATTTCAAATTCTTTGTCTTCACCAGCTTTCATTCCCGTAATTTCTTCTTCAAAACCAGGAATTAAGCCTCCCTCCCCTAATACTACTGGGTGATTCTTGCTTTTAGTCCCCTCCAAAGGAACATCACCCTTGGGATCAAAGCCTTCGAAATCTACTTCGACTTTGTCACCTTTTTTGGCAGCACGCTTAGCGTCTGGGTAAGTTGCTCCCTGTTTACGGAAATAATCGACTACTTCTTCTAAATCTTTGGCTGTGACTTTAAGGTCTTTTTTATCGACTTTAATTTTTTCGTGTCCAGAAATTTTAACTTCTGGGAGTACGGCTACTTTGGCCTCGAATGTAAATGGGTCATCGGAGGTAATGTTGATTTCTGGGCGGGCTACAACTTGCACTTTTTCTTGAATTACAGCTTCGGCATAGAAATTTGGTAGAGCTAATTCAAGGGCATTGGCTCGAATCGCCTCCTTGCCAATATGCTTTTCTAGAACATCTTTGGGGACTTTCCCCTTGCGGAAGCCATCAATTTTGACTTGGCCAGATAACTCCTCTGCGGACTTTTCTAGAAATTTTTCGAGGTCTTTTTCATCAGCCTCGATGGTTATAGTAACCATTGATTTTTCGGGTTTGGATACAGTAACTTTCATTAGATTAGGTTAAGGTTGGTAATATGCTACGTGCCTTTACACGTTTTGGCAATGGATTTTAGAATAAAATACATACCTTGACAACCTATTGCTAATTTTGTAAATTTGTGGTAGAGTATAAGCGAATAAAATTAACTTAATTATGAAGCAATCTGATATCGATCATGGTCAGGGCGCAGTCGACGCGATGCAAAGTGCTTTTGCGGGGCGTGATTGGGCTATGGGCGATTTGGAGCCAGGCACGAACGAGACGGGAGCTTTATGGTTAGCTATGACTGGCGAGCACGATAATTACGAGACGGTTGTTCCAGATGTTAACAATCTTTATAACGCCATGGGGACGACCCGCATGAAAGTTTTTAAGAATATGATTTTGGCAGACCGTGGACCTGATGGCCAAATTCAAGACCGGGATGTGGCGCGGACTTTAATTATGGCGGATCCGATTGCTTATAGGGTTGTTTTGGAACAACAAAGAGCGGCCTTAGCGGCACGAAAAATTATGGAAGGTTCTGATGTGAAAGCAATGCTGGCTATAGATCCGACATTTACGCGTCGTGAGCGCTGGCAAAAGCCGAAGGGATATACTGATTACCAATGGTTTTTAACGCGTCAGACGGAGAGATATTTGGATGATAATTTTAGGGAGGCCGAATCTTATGATGATTTGAATGAGGAGGGTCAAGCGATTTATCGCGAGGCCATGGGAAGGATGGCGCCGCATTTGACGGTGCTAAACCCGAATTCTAATTTAGATTGGATTAACCATGATGACCAGAAAGATCTGCGCAAGACTCTGCGCGAGTTAATTGGGGAAGAAGATCTTGGTAAAAAGGCGGATGAGGCAACTAGAAGAGAAGAAGAAAAAGTCCCCGAATCTCCAGAAGTTATTGCCCTGGTTAGTTATCTCCGTCAATCGCCTGAGCCACGAATTGTGGATACAAACGATGTACTAACTTATGAACAAGCTGTACGTATAGGTGGAATTATTACCGCAGCTGGTACTGACGTTGAAAATGGATGGACAATTATCAATGCGCCTGGGGATGGGGAGGATTTAACTGATGACTGTACATTTCGGCGAACAGGTCGAAAATGTTTTACTGGAGCAACTAAACGCTTGTTGGATGTTCGCAACGAGGAAATTGGAGGGTCTACGGAGCAAGCAGATGACCACTTAAATCCCATAGGAAAGCTTCATAAAGAAGTAAATAAATACAAACGAAGGAAGGAAGAAGATTTCGCGGAGCGAGAGGAACAAGTCAAACGTTTTAAAAAAGGATCCGATGCCCTAGGTGTTGTAGTTGATAAAGAAGATGCTCGAATTGCGGCTTTACAGGCTATTAGTCGAGCGAGAGTTAGCATTGAAGATATGGGCACTGTTGCTTCTGATGATTTGACTGCCCAAGGAATTTTACAGGTTTACGTCAAAAATCAATCTAAGGCTGTGGATAATCTTGATACTGCAACTATCGAAAGTCGCGCAAAAAGACGACTTTATCGACGTGAATTTAAAACTGAAATCGCTGATGACCATGAGCCAAATAACTTATTTATGAAACTCGAGCGAGATCCTCCAGAGGTTAATTCGGGAGGAAAAAATGACACTGATTTATCAGATCAAATTACGATTGTGAGGCAGGGTATGGTAAGTGTTGAAGATGCTGCGGACGCGCTTCACCAGAGATATCAAACAGATGACAAGGCAGTTAAAGATGAGAAAAAATTATGGAAAGAATTAATGGCAGATGATCGTAATTTTGATGATGAAATGGAGAGCGAATTAAGAGACACCGACATTGCTTTAAAACGTGATGGTAGTCGTTGGGTATTAGAGGATGAGAAAGGCAACAAATATAGAAGCTTTAAGGATATGACTGCCTCTCATAAGGTTGCTAGCGACGGGGTTTCTAAAGCTAAACAGGCCTCTGATACTAGAAGGTTAGATACCTCCAAACTTATCTCCCCTACCGAAGTTTTGCGCCGCTTGTATATAACTGACCCTGTCCTTGAAAACCAAGTGAGACCAAAAAAAGAACGCGCTTTTAGAGCCATGGCCTCTGCTTTGATGCTCACGAATATGGCTCGCAATGAACGAGTTTATAATAATCGGATGAATCGCTTGGCTGAATATGCTCGACAGGGTGGGAAGGTGCGTCAAGCAGCGGGAGCTTTTGTTGATGAAGCGTGGCGCGGTGGAACTGAAGTTACTTTTACGGAATATAAGCAAGAACATATTTTAACGGACGAAAGATTTAAAAATTTTAAGGATATAAAAGTAAACAGTTCAATCGCTGAACTGGCTACTAAGGTCACCAAAAAAGAAGATCGCGAAAATTTGAAAGCTTTAATAGAAGAACATATTCGTCCGCTAGCCGAAGGATCTATTCAAGGATCGACCTTACGCCTTACGGATAAAGCTGGTGGTTTTATGGATCCAACCCTATTATTAGAAGCTACGGAGGCTGTTTATTATACGGCTTTAGTCCGGGAAAAAGTAGGGCGAGGAAGAGTGGATAAACCAGAAATTTTGGTGGAGGTTTTGAAGGAAGATTTAGATGACGCTCCAGCTACGGTAACGGGACGCACGGTTAAAACTAGGGCTCAGGTCCAGCGAGCTTTGCAGGAGGAAGAAACCGCCGCAAAAGCCGAAAGCGGTGATGATGGGCCAGGTTTGTTAGAGAGTGTTTGGAAGGCTAAATCATTGGGATTAGCTGCTAGAAGCATTCTTGGTGCTCTTGGTGGTGGTGATAAGAAAAAGAAGAAAAAATAACCAATCTCTATGCAAGCAATCAAAGAATTTATTCAAAAAATCATCAAAGATTTGAAGCTTGGAAAACTGACGCCTGACATGAGCAAAACTCTGGAATTTCGGATTGAAAAAGTGATTGATAAACAGATTCAAAACGCCTTAAATAGCACTCTAACTGACAAGGATTGGCAGGTTTATAAAACTTATGTCAGTGAACATCCGGATGCGCCAAAAGAAGATGCCTTGGATGCCATGATTTCTAATCGTCCGGAATTACAAGAAACTTTGGAAGGAGCACTGCACACTTCCTACAACAAAATGATGATGATTGGTGATGCGATTGATTTAGCCAATGCCACGGCTGATGAAGCTGAACCTGAAGCCTAAAACTTAATTATAAAAACTCGTACTCCCCTATTGATCTAGAGGCGGTTTTGTGGTAAACTGTTAAGAATAAAAAATAAAAACAAACCCAAAAATGGCTGGTCAAAACACTCCAGATGCGGACAAATCTCATGACCTTACAGCTGAACAGGCTAAAATGCTTGAGGATATGAAGGCTGCTGATAAAAAAGCGGAAGCTGCTGCTAATCCTGACTCTACTCCTGAAAGAGCAGAAGATATTCGTATGCAAACTTTGAGCGAAGTTTTGGAACATGAAGACTCTTTAACTGGTCGATTGGGACGGAGTTTAAAAGTGATTGTTCCTTATGCTGATGGAGCTGCTCCAACTCGAAAGGGTGAAATCATGGACCGAATTAGAAAAAAAGGTGATGCTTTGGCTGAGGAAATGGCAGATAAAATTACTGAATTTGGAGATGGTGGACGCAAACGTTTGCATCATGTTTCTTTGAAAACAGCTGAAAAACTAAACCGCGTTACAAGTCGAATAAAAGTAGCAGAAAGAGTTCAAAACGGAGTTCAAATCATGGAAAAAGAGTGGAAAGAAGAAGTTACTAGGGTGTCGGAATGGACTCAGGCCTTGCGAGGAAATTTAAAGAAAACTAATTATGTAACCGGAAGAGTTCCGGAATGGATGCGTGATCCTGGTAAATTAATGGGATCTGTTGAAAAAAGTACTGCTAAAATGATGAAAACTGCTAGCCTGGCAGCTAAGCAAGTTTTGACAGAAGAACGAGCTGAGCACAAAGGTTACCAACAAGCGGCCAAGGCACGATTTGAGCCAGAGCAAAAAGCTGAAAATGCCATACGTGGGATTGTAGCTAAGTATGATCCTTCTTTGTTAGCTGAGCTGGATGACTGTTTGAATGATTCAAACGGTAATGGCCGAGCTGCTCAACTTGAAGCAATTCGAGAAAAATTAATAGAAAGTGATCGTTTTAAAGCTATGCCTCCCCCTCTACGAAAGTCTATTGAAGATGCTTTTGAGGGAAGTTATGGGCTTTTAGCGTCTGAGGAATATAGTCGATTCAAATCTTTTAATGCGGCTTCTCAATTGGAATTAGCTGGACAACCTCCAATTGAATTAATGCGACGATTAAAGAATCTTCCGCTTGGTGAAAAAGTTAAATTAAAGTTAGTGGCTGTTGATGCGTTTGGGGAAGGAGTTGAATATGTAATTGCTAATAAAGGAAGTCAGAACGTTGCTTTGCGCCGGGTTGATGCGGATGACGATGATGATAACAAAATTATATTTGTTGATTTTCAGCAAAAATCCGTAGTTGTTAAAACCGGAAGCAAGAGTGTTGCGGATCGAAGTAAACCATTAGTAAACAAAAAATATCCTCGAAAATTTGTTGATATACATCAATCTTTTGGATTTAAAGATCGTGAAAATGTATCCCTAGCCCTAGCCTCTTAAACTAATATTATGATTGAAAATTTTACCATTGAAGATTTAGCTACTATGTTGGCCATGGCTACAACTATCTCTAATAAGAAGAGGGATGAGCTAATTGAACGACTTCACGAAGAAACAAAAGAAAGTGATGAAAAAGGCACAAATTTAAGCAAAGAACTTACTCAAGATTTGGTGGCGGTTCTAGAAACCGAACTCCACCACCTTGAAAACGAAAAAATTCCTAATGCTCACTTATTAGAAGATGACGCGAATGAAGAATACAAACACGAACTCAAAGCTGCTCAACCAGATTTGATTGAATTAATTGATGATTACGAGCGTGAAACAGAGAAAATGATGAAAGATCTTAAAGATGATTATCTAGTCCTTGATAAAGAACTTGATGAATATGCGCAAGCTCACACAGCGGTGCATGAAGAGGCTGAAATTGCCTCAATTAAAGCAAAATTAAACCCTAACACATGACTGACATCGAAACACCAGATGAACAGTTTTTAATTCTTCCAGAGGTTGGAGAGGAATCAAGTTCCCGCGGCAAACTGGAAAAACTAAAAGAAGATATTGAATCGCAAATGTCTACCTATACTATAGGACGACTCGCGGAATACTGCCGTAATGAAAAAATTGATTCTGCGGCTTGGGCAACAGATGAATTAAACCAAGAACAATTATATGAAATTGAAGATGCTTTTGACACCGTAGATTTAGGTTTGAATATTCTTGATTTTCTGGAAAAAGAACCTGATACGGATGAATACAAATACGCTAAGGCGGTTATGAATTTGATTGTTGATAAAATTGACGCTTACGAAAAAGAACATCAGGCTATAGAAGAATCCTTGGACACGGTTAACTCCGACACTATTTCTGGAGCTTTGGGCGAAGCAGCCGGCAAAATTAAAGAAAGTTTTGCAGATAACCCAATTTTGACTTCAATTGCGGTTGGATTTACTGCTTTGGCAGCCTACCAATTATGGGGATCTGAGTTTGCCCTTCCTTTTACTGAGGAAAAGAAACCTTGGTTTAAAATGTTGGGACTGGGAGCGTTAGGAGTTTGGACTGGTAATTTTTTAACCGAGTCTTTGACTGATAAATCTCTTTGGGATCATGCTCAAGAGCTTCTAAATCAGGAAGAAATGGATGATAAAATGTTCAAGTTCTTGGAAGGTCGAGAGGATTTAGAAGAAGTTAATCGTCAATCTTTGCAACACATGTGGGCTATTGGCTCAATTCCATTTAGTGCTTTTTATAAGGCTTACAAACACGCCCGTAAAAACCATAAAAATGAAATTGATATGCGTTCTATTCGCAATACTGCGATGGGACGTCGTTTACCTTCTAAATATTTTACATCTCGCCATTCCAAGGCCATGTATCAAGAATTAGAAGGTTTGATTGGCAATCGTTATGACGATTTTGAAGATAATTATCTTAATAATCCACCAGAAACTGGCACTCGTGGTTACTACTCTTTGCGAGAAGTGATTGTGATTGAAGAAGGTAACTTTTTGGGTGACGATGGTGAAGCGGCTGAAGAAGGAGACAGCGATGCTCCAAAAAAACGATCTGACAAAAAACGTAATAAACGAAAAAAACGTGGATCTTCTGATAAAGAGGATGCTGGTGGATCAGGTGGATCCCCTAGTCAAGCCGTTAGAGCCGGAGCCGAAGCAGCTCCAGCGGCGATAGTTGGATCTTTTGAAACTGAACTTCCGCAATTATTTAAAGATTTGAACGCTGAACTTTCTGTTGGTCCAAAACAAGCAGTGGTAATGGGATTCCCATTTACTTATTCGTTTAGTGAATCAACTACTGGCACTGATATTACTCAGCATTTATTAAAACCAATTGATTCCAGCGCTCCATTTGCCTTTACAGTTCGAGAGGACATGGAGGAAGTGGATCGGCAAGATTTAGAAGCAGAATACAAGAGTTTGAGGGCTTATTTGGAAAAGGCAATGAAGGCTTTGTTTGTCGGCACCAGCCTTGGGGCTACTTATAATCCCAAATGGGATCCCGATAATAATCGTTGGGTGGTTAGCCCAAGCTATGAAGTAAATGGTGAATACTTGGAATTAGAATTAATTTTGACACCAGAAGGAGGGTTACGAGTTAAATACAATGATCGTGAAGCTAAAACTATTACGGAATTATTGCCAGATATTATGGAAGAAAAAACAATTGCGGCTTTATCAACGCAATTAGCGGCTACAGAAGAAGCTCAGTTTATGAAAGGAATTAAAATTGAAAGTGTTAACCTTACTGGTGCTGTTAAAACTGCAAGTTTGGCTGGTGGCGCGACCTTTGATTTTGTTAAAGATCCAGCAACTGGCACGTATTTAATTAATAATTTAAAGATGGGCTCCCGGTTTGTAGATAAACTAGTGGCTCGAGCGACAAATCAAGAGTTAGCTAAGGCTTTCCAAGAAGTTGATGACTCTTTGGAAGATAAAGCTTACTGGAACTTGCTTGTTCCATTTAAAAAGAAACAAATTTTAAATGCTTATCGACGTGATTTAATGGAGGTTTCCGAAAGAAGCTCTATTCAGTTAAAAGATGTGCATGATGTTTTCTCTAACCGAGTGTTAGATAAAACTCGAGAATTGAAAGATTTAGCCAATGATTTAGTTGGTCATAGTGGTGCGGCCCGCAAACCTTATGAAGCTCAATTTTTGAGGTTTGGATTAGGGCGAGATTATTCCGATGCTTTTGCAGAATTCCATGATTATGCGAATGAACTGGATTTTGCTGGACTAGGAACTAAAGGTAGTAAAAAACACAATGAATTATTGTTTATGGTGCTAGAAGTTTGGTATGAAAAAACAGATCACTTCCAAAATCAGAATGAATTCTTACCTAACCATCGTACTTATATTAGAGACCTTAACGAGGTTTTCCGTAGAGAACTAGGACAAGGATTAAAAAAGAAACAAGGAATCCTCTGGGATTGGACAAGCCACCCAGACGATCGCTTAACAAAAGAAAAATTAATGGAAGCTTTGCCACAAGTTAAAGCCTTCCCTCCATATGAAGAGAAATACACTGAACTTAGTGAGACTTTGACGCAGACTATTCCGGTTTTACATGGACTTAGCGGATATACAGTTGAACATCCGGCGCCAAATACCGCCCGAATTATATTTAATAAGGGAACTTCTAAAGAAGTGGTGTGGGAATTTGACACTTCCACTCCTACTCCAACAGCTATTAAGTTTGAGTTGGGTGCGGATGTTATTAATTTCAAGGTATTTGAACTTAATAACGAAAACTCGTTTACACAACCATTTGATAGATTGCGAAATGTGTTTGCCGGAATGGAAAGTAATTTAAAAGGACGTTGGGATCAATTAATTGCTTTAGATTTTGGTGGAGCTTTAGAAGGTGAAATTTTAGATGAAAAATGGACCTCAATGGTTGATTACAAACAAGATGAGGCTGAGCTTCATTACAGATTAGAATTGATGGATTTAATGCAAAAACATGCTGCAGGAACTCTAACTGATGCGCAGTTAGCCACCGAAACAGATAAGGTTGATACTTATTATCGTTCAACTTATCCAGCTAAAATGCAAAGACAAGTGACACTAGTTAATCAGATGATTGAAAGTAAACTGCAACCTGGTGCGACAGATAAATACTTTACTCGCGATGAGTTTGATCAACTTTATAAATCCGCGGCCGAAGTTGGATATGGAAGCGCGGAATATCAAGGTCACATGTGGACTTACCGTCAAATGATGGATCGCTTTGATTTCTCTGGGTCAGAACGACTTGGAAAGAAATCTCCAGAAAATATTCGAAATGCTTTTGTTTTGGTTCACGAGCGATACACCTCTGGATTAAGAGATGAAAAAGCTAACTGGGGCAAGGTTCATGATGCTTACATGCAATACATTAGAATTGAGGCCATGACCGCGGTTCGAAATGCTTTCGAAAATGGTGATTTAGCGACTGGGCACTGGTTAGATCGAGTGATTGGGATTGATGAAGTACCAAGGGAATTAAGCCATATTATGCCGTTTGATAAGTTTAATGAAAGATTTGGACGAAAAATTGAGGATCAAGGAGAAGATTTTGAATATGATCCCATTGAATTTAATGATTTATGTGGATTGCTTAAAAAAATGTGTGAGGAAGATCCAGATAACTGTCCTGTTACTCCTGACCCAGATCCAGATGGTGGTGGTGGGGGCGGCGGTGGTGGAGGTGGGACTGCCCCACCCAGAAAGCCAGGGGATATTACAGAAAAAGAAGCAAAAGAATGGATTGTGGCTTTTGACGGCCAGCTGAACCAAAAATTTGACGCTTGGGAAAAAGAAATGAAGGCCGGACTAGCGGCTGGGACGCATGGATCCAAGAAAAAAGTAACCGAGTTTATTAACCGTGGAGAAGCTGCTCGTGATACAGCGTTCCATAATGTTGTTATTGAAATGCAGCCTACTCAAAAGAATTTGGATGATTTAGATGCCTCACTAGCTTCGCTTAAAGCAGCTTGCGAAGTATAAGATTGTTGTAAATTTGTATTAACACAAACAGGTTTGACATCATTGACATTTTTTGTTATATATGGTAGTTTTTAATTGAAGAAAGAAAAGATTTGATCTTTGAAAAATCGGGCATTGCAGAGAGTCATGAGGGCGTCATTTTTTCCTCTTTCTACGCAAGTAGAAATTGAGTTGAATTGTGATGCTTTCATGGACTCTCTGTGATGCGGAAAGTTGTGGTAGTTCCGTCTTAGCTCCGAATTTGTATGTGTTCGTGGTTAGGAGGAAACTACCGCAACGTGCAAACAACCTGAATGAATGTTCCTGGAGGACATTATGACACGCACCCTGATCGCCCTGTTCGCCATCACCCTCACCCTCACGGCCTGTGGCCCCACGGAACAAGAGGAAGCCCAGCAGGGCTCCCTCGACAACCTCGGGGTCTCACTGGAGTGGGACGAGGACGGTGACAACGAGAGCAACGACGAGGACGACCAGTCCGACGAAGGTTGGCTGGAGAAGAACGTGTGGGGTCCCATCGTGGACCGCGCTACGGACAACGTCCAGGAGAAAGCCGAGGCGACCCTGAAGGAGAAGGCTGGAGACATGTCGAAGGGGCTGCTGAGCAGCCTCTTGATGATCTTCATCCCGATGCTGGTCGGTCTCTCCCCCCGCATCTACCCCGGCAAGGGCCCGGTGCAAGCCGGCCTGTCGGTGGGAGGCAGCGGCCTGGGCGCCGCAGTCTTCGGCTTCACGGCCTGGATGCTCGGTGGGAGCTGGTGGCTGGTCTTCATCGGCCTGCTCCTGGCCACGCTCTTTCCGCTGTGGCGACGGATCCCCGTCCTGAGCCTCATCGGCCGCCTCACCCGCGGCGGCCGCGCCGCCGGTGGCGGCGGCGGTGACGACGCCGTCATCTAGCTTTCTGGGTTCGGGATGGCACTAGCCGCCCCCCGAACCCAATCCCCCACTTGTGTGTGACTACCGGCTAGTGGTAGTCCTCACGCTTCCGCCTTAATTGGCAATTTGCACTCTTTCCCGCATCACGCGGGGAAGGAAAGATTCTTCTAAGGCTCACCTTCTGGTGGCGCCAAAGTCGACTTCCCTTCCCCTGAGTCCAACCCTATATCTGCAATTTATACTCCCCCTCTAATTAGTAAGGGGTTTTTGAAGATTTGTCGTAATTAGTAAAATGGTGAAAAAAGGATTTCAGGTGTTTTCTCGCAAACGTCCCGCGTAAGCGAGAAAGGTTCTCATTGGATCATGATCCGATGGGGTTCTTTCCAGTTAAGAGAAAATTCCTGGGGTCCTTTTCCTTGTCTTTTAACTTTATCATTGACAAACTCTTTAAAATCGTTATACTAGTCCCCTTACGCTGAAGCTCGGAAAACAAAAATCAAAGCGCCAAATTACTCTTAATTAGCGCCCCATGATTCGTTTCCGTCTCCTCAGCCTTGCCCTTTGCCAACTTATTCTATTTTCCGCTTCGGTACCCTTTTCCGGAGTTACAACGGCTTCAACTCGTGATGCCCTCACATTACAATTTTCTAGTGCACCGGTGATTTCGCAAGATTTCTACCAAGTGGCTGGGACTTACGATGCCGAAACTCTGGAATGGTGTACCGAACTGATAACTGACGTTCTCACTATTCTCCCGGAAGAACATGCTAATGCGATCCATGATCTGACTTTGAGCTTTGACTCAAGTGCTCGTCGTGGATTAGGAGGAGACAATACTGTCATCCTGCGTTGCGTGGATATGAATCCGGAAGAACTGGTCGCTGTGCTTGTGCACGAACTTGGTCATGTAGTTGATACTGGCTTACTTGACCCTTTTGGACCCGGTGAGAAAACTGCCTTTCTAGATCGTGGCCAGCCTGTTCTGGATACTGATCCTAGTTTTCAGTATTACAGTGCTAGTTGGGCTGATTCTGAAAAGCGAACTGGCTCTAAATGGGAGTTTGTCTCGGGTTACGCTCGGACTAATCCTTTTGAAGACTTTGCCGAGGCTTACGCCGCTTATGTGTTGCATGGTCCTCTGTTCCGGTTTTATGCCGAGGAAAACGAAGTTCTCGCGGAAAAATATAATTACCTTAAAATGACTGTGTTTAATGGAATTGAATTTGATTTTGCATCAGAAACGACTTCGAAAGGTACTTATGAGCGTGTCTATGATATGACGCGCCTGGACTTTGATTTAGAATCCTTTTTAGCCCTAAGGGGGCTAGAAGATTCATAATTTATAATCTCAAGGGTTGCTCGGCTTTTAGCTAGGTGATTCCTACAGATTCTTGAAAAACCCCTGGCTCAAGGGAGGGCGGGGGTTTTTCCTATACACGAGGGTGAACCTGGGGTTCCCCCTCGTGAGCTCCCCCTCCTAGCTGATGTTCGCAAAAATAAGTTTCGCTAAGCTTCGGAAAATTTTCCTCGGGACCCACGAGACCCGTAGAAAAATTTTGCCTACGCGCGCTACTCTAATTTTTGCTCACGCTCTTTTTAATTCTTATTACCCCAAACTAATATCTCCGTTGGCATAAAGAATCAGTACAATTCCGAGTGCAATCATTACTAACCCGCTAACTAAGCGCATCCATTTGCGATATTTGCCTTTCCAGGAATCAATAGAAGTTACACTGAGCGTTGTGTAAACCATTATCAAAATCACCAAAAGAGGTAATACAAAAATGAAGTTATAAAGCGCTAAATACCAAAAAGCGACCATGTTGAAATCTTTGGCTAACAAAGAAGTAATTGCTAAATATGGCCCGCCAGTGCAGGGTAATTCTACAGCTGCAACTAACACTCCCAACAAAATCACACCTGGAATACTGGCTTTTTCGGCGTAACGTTTAATTCTTCCAATTTGACTTTTGGGAATAGTGAGCGAAATTCCACGGCCATACCAATAAAAATCTTTGACTTCGATTAATCCAAGAATAATCACCAAAATTCCAGCGGCAATAGCTATCCCATCGGCAATGGCTAATTTTTGGATAAAATACAAAAGTCCAAGTCCGGCTAAGAAATAAGTTATATAAACCACAGTTAAATAAACTAATCCCACAAACATCATTCTTTTTTTGTCGTGAGTGAGTGATAAAAGTGTGCTGATTAACAGAACTAATACTCCAATCGCACAAGGATTAATTGAATCAACTAAGGCTGTGGTAATAACAGTAATAAGTTTTACATCCATTTAAAGGTACGGGTTAAATTATTCGGTTGTTGCTTCTTCTGTTGACGGGACTGGGCAACCAGTGATTTCGCCGAGAGTTTCCAAAGATTGAGCACCAACCCAAGAGCGACCGTCAGTGTTTTTCCAAGTTGGGTAACCTTCAATCCCTTCTTCTAAACAAAGATCGGGTTGACCGTCATCACCGCGCGGATCGCATTCAACGTAATCAATGTAATCCATGGCTGTGCCAAACAATTTTTTCTGGTCAGCACAGTGTCCGCACCAGAAAGCTCCGTAAAGAGTCATTCCTTCATCAGTTAAACACTGGGCAAATTCATCGTAACTCTCCCCTCCTTCAACTGGAGCGCAAGCAGTTAATGAAAGTGCAAGAACCGTGAGTAAACTGAAAATAGTAAGTTTTTTAAACATGTAAAAGTAAGTTAACAAAATTCACAAACATTGGGGTTATCCTTTTTTCCTTGATCAATAGTGCTCAAAACACTGAGCATCATGAAAATATCAATAATAATTATAACCTGTTGTGCAACGCAAAAAAGACAAAGCGCCTCGAGCACAAACAGTTCGATGTAGGTCAGATAGCCTGAAAATAAAACTCCAACAGCAATCACGGCAAACATCAGCCACATTAGTCGAATTGGCCGAAGAAATTTAAGGTATTTATAGAATTTAATATCACGTATGAGTCCAATGGCGGCTAGAAATAGGAATGAGTAAGCAATAAGGCCAAAAATGGCCACTGGGACACCAAAAAGCTCAGCGTACGGGCTCTTATTTACAATATCGCAGTTCCAGGTTTCGCCAAGCATACAAATCTCGCTCGCCTCGGGCTTATAGTGCATGTAAGTCAGATACAACGTGATCAAAATTGCGAGAAAATTGAGACGAATAAACCACTTCAAAATCTTGCGAACCTTTTGTTGAACTGGGGTCATCGCCATTTTTACGGTAATTGTCGCCATGTGGGAGGTTTTAATTTTTTTAATTTGTGCGAAGGAATAATACCTAAGTTTTATCAGAAATAAAATAGGATTGCGCGAAGAAGCGTAAATCCGTACAATACGGCTGCCCTGTTGGCTAACTATGACCACTTGCTATCAGGGATCCCATTAGGGTGGGTATAGCTCAGTTGGTTAGAGCGTCCGGTTGTGGTCCGGAAGGTCGTGGGTTCGAACCCCACTACTCACCCCAGATTTTGAATAACAAAAAAGCGCGCCCAAATTTGGAACGCGCTTCTTAAATGTTGTGAAAATATTAAACCGCCGTTGGCCTAATCATCGGAACACTCTTATAAACTACATATCCCATGATCGGCAAAATAACTAAAAGGGCCCAAACTCCCATCTCGGGGACAGAGCCGCCGCCCGTAGTGGTTACCGTAAACTCTGCTAATCCCCATCCACATCCAGAACATATATTCATCGAATTTGTAATTCGTAAATACCTAGCTGTAACAGGACTAGCAGCGATTACGTTAGCTACATAGTCATAAGAAGTAGGAGCATCATCATTATAGGCTGGAATATCTCCAAAAGACGTCCAAGATGAACCATTCGTACTATAATCCACCGTATTATTTGCTGTCTCTCCTCCTCCGGTAGCGGCCATTCTATTTCCGTTGCCTCCATAACTTCCTGGTCCTTGATCAATGTTTACTCCACTCACATTAGCCGTTGATGACCCTAAATCAAGAGTAATAATGATCGGATATTCAGGACCCTGCATATGCACCCCCGTATCAGAATCTCCATCAACTGTATCACCAACCACATGAGGAAAAGCGTCACCACTACTAAATCCACATTCTGTAGTTGGATCTCCATCACCAGGATCAGCACCATCATCAAAACAAGTAATCGAATTTGGGGTTAAATTAGCCGCCAAAACAAAATGAGGGACCACCAACATCGCAATTATGAGTGCTGCCCCTAAGGATTTGAAAGTTTTCAACATAACAGGAGGGTTAATTATGTATAAGTATAGAAACATATGATGGGGGGGGGTGTCAATTTTAGGGGTACTAGAAAACTTTTCTTTCTTCACGAAAGTTCGAATAGCGCCTAGGGGTCACCCCAGATTTTTAATACGCTTAAGGCTGCCCAATATAAACGTATTCAAAATACATTCTATACATCAACACAATCACATCTTTTCGTGAAAGTGATTGTCCAGCATCACAAGGATCGCTAATGTCGTTTAAATCATCTAAAAGACCAACTTGGTGAGCCAAAGATAAATATTTGGCATACCAAGCATCTTCGGAAAGATCTGAGCAATAATTATTTAGCATGGCTGCGTCATCATCATCGACATCCACTTCGTAAATGCCAAATAACACTTTTAAGGCCTCTACTAAATTAATGTTGTTGGCATAGCCAAAAGTTCCATCTGGATTACCGTCAAACTCCACACACGCGACCGCGTTTCTTTTGCGCCAATCGGTGTCATCTAATCCGGTCAAATCTGAATAATCACTACTTCCAATGCTTTCAGGAATGCCAATTCGTGTGCCTTGAGAAGTACTAACTTGGCTGCGATTTAAAACCGCACACATTTCAATTCGATTAATGTCATCTTCGGGTCGTAGGTAACCTTCGGTTGCAGACCCTTCACCATCGCCTTGAAAAGCCTCAATCTCTTTGACTCGGTCGGCGGCGCGGCAAAGTTCATCACTTGAATAAAGGTCGTTTAAATCAGTAAATACTGTACATGGAACATATAAATACTCTAAGTTTTCATTATATTCTTCGTGCGTTGCCTCTACATCCTCATCACACACCATGCTCCCGCCTCCATCTACAACTTCGAACTCACATCCTTCTAAGGAAGCGATATATAAATCATATAAATCTTCGTCATCGATTGATTCTACGGTGTCATAAAAATCACCAAAATCCGCCCCGTCATATCTTTCGGAAAGAACCGCACTAAAATAAACATCTGCTGTTTGCAAAAACACATGTTCTTGAGAAGTTTCGTAAGTTAAACCATTTGTTCCGGTTACTTCCAAAGTTATTTTGTAGCGACCAGGGTTAGTGAAATCATAATAAAGAACTTCATCATCGCTTTGAGTGGTGGAAATTGGCAAAAAGGCATTACCGTGGGAACTGGTACCATACTGAATATCTCCCCATTCAATAGTCCATTCTCGAGAGGCAGTGGCTACTTCTCCCTCGTGATCACTAGTATCAGTCAAAGTAATAACTTCTGGAGGTAGCGCAAAGTATCTCTCAATAGAAAAGATACTTAAATCGCTGTGCTCAAATTCCATGGAAAAAGATGGTTCAATGTATCCATCTGGAGATGTAACCATAAAATAAATATCGTCCTCACTCATGTAATTTCCCTCGTATTCTTCGTAGCCTCTAAAGAAAATTTCGTAGCAATTTGGCTCGGAGAGTTCCAAAGAAACAGCCACCGTGTCATCGTGATAAAAATCGAATCCGCCGGGGTCTGTAACAATATCATCTTCGTCGCGTTCGATGGTTTCAAAATTATCAGGTTCAATATAATACGCACCATCCTCATCATGATAGCAATCTTCTACTTCCCATTTAGCGTAATTAATATTGTCAGTTAAATTGTCTAACTCTAAGGTAATTGGAGCGGTAAAATCTCCTAATCTGATTGGAATATTAACCCAGCCCAAAGTATCCGCTTGATCGTGTGGGACGTCATCAAGAATGAACTCCTCACCATTTATAGTGATACTCGGCATTATATCAATACTGGTGTCGTAATCTGGAGATCCTTCGTAAAGGGCTAACCCTAGCGGAACAGAAAGTGATAACAAAAAAACACCTAGGGGCAGGAATCTAAATAAACGCATGGAAAATTTTGTTTAAACTTTAAATATTGAATTTATTCTAATAGTTGAATGCTGTTAAGTCAAAAAGGGACTCACTCCAGAGTTTTGCTGTGCTATAATTTGCGCAATCTAACTTAACTAAATTATGGCAGATTTTATTTCTGAGTATGGTTTTCTTTTTGGCATCGGTACGTTTATGATTGCGATTTTCCCGCTGGCTGCTTATATGGCAAAGCGGCAAAAGGAGAAATTTAAACAGGCGGCCATGCAATTAGGGCTCCAATACAATGAAGGTATAAAGATGCCACTACTGGGTGTAAGTGACTGGAATATAACTGGCGAATATGAGGGGTCACAAGTTTTTTTTGAAACTATCCGTCAAGGTTCTGGCAAAAGTAAAAGGACTTATACTAGATTTAGAGCTTATTTTGCGCAGCCTTTTAATTCGGATTTACATATTAGTCGTGAAGGGCTGGGCAGCAAATTAATGCAAAAGATTAAGGGAAAAGACATCCAGACTGGAAATCCGGATTTTGATGGGAAGTTTTTGTTAAAGGCTAGCCCAGAAGCGAATATGATTCCCGTTTTGTCCCGGCCAGATTTACAGCAGGCTCTGATTAAGTTTTTTGATGACTTTAAAGGTTCTCACATTCAAGATGATGCGGTTGTTTTTACTGCTCGTGGCACAGTTCATAATATTGACCGTTTACGAACGATTTTAGGAGAAATGACGCGACTTTCGAAAATGTTTAAGGCTTAAGGTTTTTCCTTTTGCTACTTGACTTGTTTGGTTTTTTATTGTATTTTTTAGTACTATGCAAGTCACCCCTTACATCCGCACTAAACTTATAGAAAATGGTTTCTCAGAAGGAGAAGCTCTGACTTTTGTAAAGCTCTTAGTTTTTCCGGAGGCGACGACTGCTTTTCTTAAGAATCAGACTAAACTGAGTTTAGCGGGGACGTATAAGGTTCTTGATTCTTTAGTGAATAAAGGTTTGGTGGTGCCTATCCCTGGCAAACCGACCAAATATCAGGCCGCGGATATGAATCAATTAGCCCAAAAATTTGAGCGTGAAAGTCGTAAAATGAAACGTGTTGCAGAGAAATTGAAAGGACTAAATGATTTGGTGGCGTCTCCCTACCCTACCGAAATCTACGAAGATGATGATTTAGTGAATCAATACTTAACCATTCCCGGACAAATTGATGATTTTATTTGGTGTGTGGGATCGTTTGAGGCTGTGGTTAATTTTTTTGGCGAGAATATTGAAAAAGAATTTATAAATAAAAGATGTAAAAATGGTGTGTTTGCGGATGCGATAATTTTTGATAATTCTGAGCATTCTAAGAGTTTGGCGGGCCGTGATAAGGGAGAAAAGCGCGAAACTAAGTTTATTGAAGTCAATAATTATCCTTTGGATTTTGATTATTTGTTTGGAGATACTTACTTGAATTTTCACAAAGATAGCGAAGGAAAGTTGCGAATGATTAAGGCAGAGTCGCCTGACCTGGCAAAAGCTAAGTTGTTACAGTACCAAATTATGTGGAATTCTACTTTGAAGTAGAATTGAGTTTTAATCTGTTACAAAAGTCTTTTTAAGGCCTTTTTTGAGTAAAATTCACAAATCCATACTTAGGGTTACGATTAGAAGCCTTATTATTTAGCCCACAAGCTATGGAAAACAACACCCCTGTAAATGCTCTAACCTTTAGCGAGGAGACTAGTCGCCCGGTTCGGGAGTATGACGTTTATGTCGGAAAAGATAAGGCCGAATGGCTCAACATTGAAGGTCAGCCTAGTCCCTGTCCTCGCGTCGTCGATATGTATGACCTATCTCACCAACCTTATCTAGGTAAGGGTCCAAAAGCGGTCTTTGATCCAGACGAGGAAGATTTAGTGTTAGCTGGATTCAATGGTTCTTCTGATCACAGCATGGATTCTCCACGCGCCCAAGAAGCTATTCAACTCATTACAGATTATGTTACGGAACGATTTGATGGTGCCTACTTTGATTTTGATATTAAATCCGTTCCCCAAGTTGAATGTTCACCAGAGTTGCTCTCGGCTCCAGGTGAGCCTTCTGATACACAAATGTCGTTTATGCAGGTTCGTCTAACATGGTATGCCGAGGTAGTACAGGAAGTTACGAAAAAACTCTCTGAAGCCTATGGCCAAACTGTAGCTCTCCACCAACGATCAAGAGATGTTTTGCGGTTTATTCGGTAAGCAAATACTCCGCTGATTGTTCGAGTAAGAACTCGGTGTCGGCCAAAAATTCCGGATGAAGTGCAAAGAGGATAACTCCCCCACTTTCGGAATCACCATCGCCATTATAGTCAGTGGTGTACTCGGTCTCGACAATGGCGGCTTCGCCAGTGGCCGGATAGTTAGGATCGTCGTTGTAATCATCAATGTTAGCGGTAAAGGTGGCCAGAGTTGTAAACCCAGCGCCGTTAAAGACTGGCCCACCAGCGTAAGTCATCATAAATTGATCACCTGCAGTGTAGTAGCCATCAAAAATGTCGTGGTCTGTGGCAACTTCAACATCAGGGTAAATTGCGGCTCCAATATAAGAAGTCCAATCGTAATCGTAATCTGCATTTACTCCTTCACCAGTACCAAAAACATCCCAAGTTGCGTCGGGCAACCCATACGGGTTATCCATTAAATACATTGTTTCGCTACCAGCAATCCCTCCCCCGCAAACTCCGATGTAGTCCCCACCCGCATCCATATAGGTTTTGATTGTGTCGCGAAGCGTTAAGTTAAACATAGCGTCAGTGACTGGATCCATTCCCCCTGGCCAAACTAATAAATCGTAGGTGTTATCAAGGTCGGTTTCAACATAAGAACTATCTAAAAAAGTGACGTTGTAACCTTCAGCCACGAGAATACTCTGAATAAGAGTGTCGCCGCTGGAATCAGTATCTACAACCCAAACATTATAATCTGAGGGATCAAAAGCTGGAGCAACTGGTTCGCCGTACGAGAGCCAGGCCACATCTTCGGCAACGTGAGTGTTATCCCAACCACCGAGAGTTTGTTCTTCGAGCCGAACATCAAAACTAGCCACGCCTACATTACGTAAGTCTGCTTGAGCAGTGTCAGCTTCGTTTTCAGATTGAATTTCTACAAAAACGGATGGAACATCAACGTAAACATCACTACAATCACCTAAATAACAAACTGTGGTCCAGGATTCGGTGATTGATTCGGAGTCGAAATACATGCCGCTATCAGATAAATCTAAAGTGGAGTCAATTGCTAAATAAGCCATGTCTTCGGCCATGTGACGGCCATCCCAGCCACCAGGGTCTACTCCATCCCCAGGGTCTTCTTCATCACGAACATCAAAACTCGTAGTGCTAAGGCTGGTTAAATCCGGACGCGAAACATGGCCACCATTGTTGGTGTTAAGTTGGGCAAACACAAATGGCACGCTAGCGTAAGTTTCGGTAAGAGTGACTGTTTCACTATGAGCGTAATTTGGCTGGTAGAAATTAGAAGTCCCGGCCTCTATCCCCTCTCCGGCTGTGATTTCCGTGGGGTCAAAAGCAATCCAGTTAACGGTTTCAAAAACATGAGGGCCATTTAGCCAAGAGCCGTCTCGGCCACGATCTTCCTCAATGCGGAGATCAAAAGTAGTGGTGGTGACATTATCAATAACCGGTTGAACGGCTTGACCTCCAGTTTCGGTAATGGGCTCGGCAAATACAATTGGTGTACTTGAAAAAGTCTCATTAAAACTAACCGTAATTAACTGGTGTTTAACTAGTTCGGAACCAGAGTCAAACGTAAGAGTTTCTTGGCCAAAATTGGCATTAAGCGGCGCAACAAAAGAAGTCAGAAGCGTTAACAATAACGCGAACTTAAGAAAAGCTTTCATGTGATTGGGGTGTTCAAATAATAAAGCCTGATGAGTTTATCTTAAATTAGGAGTTTTTACAATCTGAGAAAGCGAAATATGGGCTTGCTTATAAGGTTGCGGCACGCTAAATTAGGTCCGTGAAAGATACACTCAAAAAACCAGAAGTAATGGCGCCAGTAGGATCGTTTGCGGCTTTGACCGCAGCGATTGAGGCGGGCGCGAATAGTGTGTATTTTGGGGTGCAACAGCTGAATATGCGCGCCCGCTCCGCGGCTAATTTTACTTTGGATGATTTACGAGAAATTGCTAAAACCTGTAATGACGCAGGGGTTCGCACTTATTTAACAGTGAACACAGTGCTTTATGATCACGATTTGACTTTGATGCGCGCGATTATTGATACCGCCAAAGAAGCCAATGTTACCGCCATTATTGCGCAAGACATGGCTGCTATTTTGTATGCCAATAAGATTGGGATGACGATTCATATTTCGACGCAACTTTCTATTTCTAATTACGAGGGAGTTAAGTTTTATTCCCAATTTGCCGATACAATTGTATTGGCGCGGGAAGTTGATTTGGATTCCATTGCCGCGATTTGCAAAAAAATTAAGGAAGAAGATTTACGCGGGCCAGCTGGAGAATTAGTTAAGATCGAAATCTTTGTCCACGGCGCACTGTGTATTGCTCAAAGTGGGCGCTGCCAAATGAGTTTACTTCAAAGTAACACTTCGGCCCAAAGGGGTGCTTGTTTGCACGAATGTCGCAAAAAGTATGAAGTCAAAGACATGGAAACTGGCCATGAACTGCGGATTCGCGATAACTATATTATGAGCCCCAAAGATCTTTGTTCGCTCCCCTTTTTAGATAAGCTGATTGAATCGGGAGTCGCAGTTTTGAAAATCGAAGGGCGCGGCCGGTCGCCGCAGTACGTTGATGTCGTTGTTCGCGTTTATCGCGAGGCTAGAGATGCAATTTTTGCCAAAGAATTCACCGAAAAAAAGAAAAAAGAATGGATGAAACAACTAGGAACTGTTTATAACCGTGGATTCTGTGATGGCTATTATTTAGGGAAGCCCCTTCCGGAATGGAGTGGCTATTCTAAAAACCGTTCCACTGACGAACGTATTTTTGTCGGTCGAGTTACTCATTACTTTCCAAAAGTTGGCATTGCTGAAATTTCAGTTGATGCCCAGAAATTTAAAAAAGGTGATCATTTGGTGATTATGGGAAATACAACTGGTGTTATGTACGTTGATGTAGAAGAAGTTCGCCAAGATGAGGAATCCTCTAAAACTGTAACCATCCCCGTACCAGATCGTGTACGACTCAATGACAAAGTCTACCTCGTAACCAAACGCAACTTAGATGAGCTCGATTAAAATTATCCATCGCCCGGCAAAGTGTATTGGTTGTCGCTCTTGTGTAACCTTAGCTCCGCACACCTGGAAATTAAATGAAGAAACTGGCAAAGCTGAGCTTATTCACGGCCAACCCCGCAAGGATTGTTTTGTTGCTGATCTTTTTGAATGTGATGTATCATCAAATCAGAAAGCTCAAGAAGCTTGCCCTATGAATTTAATTCAAATTACAAATATTTAACCCCAGATTTATGAAAAAATCTATTAACGATGCTCTCAACAAGCAAATTAACGCCGAGATTTATTCGGCTTATCTTTATCTAGCCATGGGAGCTTATTTTGATGGCCTAGGCTTAGACGGTTTTGCGAGTTGGATGAAAGTTCAATATGAAGAAGAAATGTTCCACGCCATGAAATTCTATGGATTTGTCTATGAGCGTGGTGGAACAGTGACTATGGAAGCAATCGAGAAACCTGGTGCTGACTTTAAATCTGTTCTTCACGTTTTTGAAGAAACATTGGAGCACGAAAAACATGTTACCAGCTTGATCAATGGCTTGTATGACTTGGCGGTAAAGGAAAAGGACTATGCTTTCCAATCACTCTTAAACTGGTTTATTGACGAACAAGTTGAGGAAGAAGATTCTGCTCAAAAAATCATTGATAAAATCAAGCTAGCGGGTGAAAAAGGTCCCGGTGTTTACATGCTTGATCAAGAACTAGGAACTAGAGTCTTTACTCCCCCAGCAAAAGGAGAGGCTTAACCCATTTTGACAGCTTCCCAAGTACCGGTTTCATTAGTAGCGGCGTTGTGCCAGACTCCTTCGATTACCTCAGCACCATCGCCATCAACACTGTAAGTTCCTTGAAAGGTGACTAAGCCGTCATCTGATTCAATAAAGACGACTCCATCCTGGTAAGTGAAATTGCTTAAATAATCTGGCATGTTACCCTCATTCACTTGCCCATCGTTAGCTTGGACTTTTACCCAATCGGTATCAGCCGTGCCGTCAGCATTTAAATAAAGACTTTGAAAACGGGCCATTTCATCAGCTCCCCAACCATTAATATTCATCATCCAGTAACCCAAAATATTGTAGTCATTTGGGAGTTCACCGGTTTTAGTGGCGGTCCAACCGTAGCTTCCAGCGGCCGAAGTTATGGTTCCGGTGGCATTATTGGCATCCATTAGCGTCCCGGCTAGGGTTGAACTACCGTTCAAAGCAACCATATTTAAACTCATACCATTCACCTCATAACTTCCCCAATTTTGACCAGTAATGTTAGGGTTCATAGCTATTCCCTCGGGGAGGGTCACTAAACCATCCACGGTCTGGGCTAAACCGAGAGGATAAATAAAAACCGTGTTTTGGATTGTTCCTCCGCCAGAACTAATAGTTAAAGACCAGATCCCGGTGACGTTCATCTCCTCGGGTTGTTCTTCGGTCACGACTTCTTCTTGGGTTACCTCTGTTTCCTCTTCGGTTTCTTCTTCGTCTGGACCGCAGCCAGTTAAAAAAGCGCTGAACATTAAGGTGAGCGCGAATATTGATAATAATTTTTTCATGGGTGGATTAGTTAAAGATTGTTCTACTTTTAAGGAACGTCATAATACCTTTAATTATTACATGGGGGAAGAAAAAAAGGAGTCCGTGTGTTTTTCGCAAACGTCCCCGAAGGAGAAGGGTTCTTTGAGGATCATGATCCGAAAAGGTTCCTTCCAGTTAAGAAAAATATGCGGGCTTCTTTTTAATTCTCCTCCTTCTCTAATTGTTTCTGGTTTTTAGCCTGTTCTTTAAGGCGTACTAACAACCCTTTTATAAGAAACTCAGCAAAGGTTTTAATATTTTCGTATTCTTGTTCAAAATGATTATCCTTGAAATAATCACGAAGAATAAAAGCAGCAAGCTGACCAACAACTGGTTTAGGTTCTGACTTAGCTTTTGGGTTTTCATTAAATTCAATTACTGTTTTAAAGATCCTTTCTGGGGTTGGCTCCATGGCGTTCCAAATTGAGCGGGTCCATAAATCAATTCCCATACGCATTTTGAGTGGAAGTGAGTGATCCGCTCCAAGAGTAACTAAAGCGCCTTTAAATTCTTTTTGCTCAAGATCAGCTAGGCTTGTTTCTTTTTCATCTCCATTTGATTCTGGCTTTTCCTTTAAATCTATTTCTCCGTCCTCTAATTGCAAATGAATACCAACCTCGGCCTGAATTTCTCTGTTACCAAGCAAAATAACTGCCAAAATAAAAACAGCTGGAATGTTTTGTTCAAGACAACGCGAAATAAGAAGTGTTATGTCTTTGCGAGCACTGTTTCTAATAAATTTAAGTATAATGGCCACTAATTTATCCTCTTTTTTCTTTTGTTTGCCTTCTTGTTTTTTGGCAGCCGCCATTTGGCGTTTATTACGAGCCATACGCGCTTTATATTCGCGTACTTGTTCTGGGCTGATGGATCCATCCGCATCATCTAATCCGAAAAAAGTATCTATACTCATATAAACAAACTAAAGAGGCACCTTACTTGGTGCCTCCTTATTTTACTTAAAGTTAAGG
>JABJMC010000027.1 GCA_018659585.1 Candidatus Peregrinibacteria bacterium | reverse complement strand
TTTAGGCAATTTTGCGCAATTTTCTATAGCGCCTTTCGCGTAATCATTTTGTAATCACTAAACTGATATTGCACGCAGATTTTTAACCTGTTAAAGTAGGAATGCACTCACCCTAAAAAATACCCCAAAATGAAACAAGATTTTATCAACTCCAAAGAACTAACCGATTCCGAACTTTACAAGCTCTGCCAAGAGTACGGCTTAAACGCGCGTCAATGGATGCGTAAATTTGCAGGGCTTTTGCCAGAGGTCTACCGCCGTCGATTATATCGTCGTCATGGTTGTTCTTCAATTAATGAATTTGCGGCTAAAATAGCAGGGATGAGCACAATTAACGTTGACCGCATTTTGCGCTTATCTCGAAAGCTGGAAGACAAGCCAACCCTTCGTTCGCAACTTGAGAATGGCGAACAGGGTTGGAGTAAAATTGAAGCGGTTGCATTTGTGGCAACTCCAAAAAATGAAAAAGAATGGGCTTTAAAAGTAGAAAAATTACCATTATCAGCAATTTCCGAGTGCGTCAAAAATGAAAGAAAAGTTATCGGCGCCGATAACTTTCAACCTGAAAAATGGTCCAATTTGTCTTTCCCAGTTGACCCAGCCACCGAACTAGGGCTCCGACAAATTAAGAAAAAATTTGAAAAAATCGCAGGCGAAACTATGAGTTGGAACGAAATTATGAAAAAACTTATTAAAGAAAGAAAACAAAAACAAGTCTCAACCAAAAAACAAATTACTATAATGCTTTGCCCAGACTGCATAAAAGAGCGCGCGCGTAAAAAAGCTAAAAACGATCAGGTTGGGAGAGCGACTCCAACCGAAATTCAGCGCTTAATCCAAACCCGCCAACAAAGCAAATGCGACACCCCAAACTGCAACCATCCCATCGAAGAATTCCATCACACTCAACGTTTTGCGTTAAACCAGAGCCACAACCCAGATTTTATGGTCGGCCTCTGTAAAAAATGCCATAATTTAGAGCATAGTAATTGGCAAATGTTCGAAGTGTCAGCCATCGATCAAAAGGTCCTTAACTATCGGCGTGAAATAAGCCAAAAATCACGGGCTGGGCCGTAAATAAGCCACACATGTATAATCTTTGGTCTCCAGGGCTAGCCATGATAAACTATCCCTGCTATGGCCTACCAACCCTATTCACATTCTCAATTTAATGTTGCCCGACTTATTATCATCGTGGGGTTAGTTTTGGTTGCTTACATGCTCTACAATCTTACGGTGACAGTTTACGAAAACCACCAAATCGATGTTCACGTCCAAAATTTCGAACAAAAAAATGTTGAACTCCGCAATGAAAACCTTCAGAAATTAGAAGATTACAAATACTACACTTCCGAAGCCTACATCGACAAAATTGCCAAACAAAATTTAGGTCTCGTAAACCCGGGCGAAGAAGTTATTGTTTTAACCGAGGGCGACACATTAGCGTTTTTAGAAACAGAAGAAAACGAATTAATTCGTGAAAGATCCATGGCTAATTGGAGTAACTCCAAAAAATGGTGGCATTTTATATTTGACGAAAACCCATTTAAATATTAGAGTAACTGCGCTTCAAAAATATTAACGCGGAGTGGAGCAGAGGCAGCTCGCCAGGCTCATAACCTGGAGGTCGGCGGTTCGAATCCGCCCTCCGCAACCAGATTTTTTATGGGAAAAGATAAACGCCGCCTTAAAATCTCCCTCAAACCAGCACCTGAAATCATCGAGACCTTTATTATGGTCCTCGGTGTTATTATGGTTTGGAGAGGAATTTGGCATTTATTAGACACCTACCTTTTCCCTGAAAACGAATTAATAAGCAGCTTGATTTGTATCCTTGTAGGGCTACTTTTGATATACTTACCTGACAAAAATCTCAAACAGCTTATGTAATGAATGCAACCTATACAAAAAAACTGTTGCCAATGATTACTTTCCCTGTTAAAACTTATACAACGATTATGGCAGGGTAGCTCAGTCGGTTAGAGCACAGGACTCATAAGCCTGGGGTCGTGGGTTCGAGTCCCACCCCTGCTACCAAATTTCAATCAAATTATCATGAAAAACTCATTTGTTTCCAGCTCAATTCGCCGCCGCACTCTACTTATTTAGTGGAGTCGTTTGGTTATGGAAACAAATCACAAGCTCCACTAGAAAAGTGGAGTTTTTTTATATTTAACCCTAAAAAAATGTTTATCTTAAATTCTCGTCGCCGCCGCTTTAAACGTCAGAAGTTCCGTCGCTAACACGGATAATTACTCTTATGTAACTTCTGACCACCACGTGTCAGGAGTTTTTTTAAATCTTTACCAAATTATCATGAAAACTTATCAAAAAATTGCCTCATTTGAAGCTAATCCAAAAAAAGGTGACCACATTCTTCTGCTTTATTCTGGTGGATTAGATACCTCGGTCATGCTCAAGTGGGTTCAGGATCATTATGGAGTTTCGGTCAGTACTTTGACCGTCGACATTGGCCAAAAAGCCAATTTCAGCAAAATTAAAGAAAAAGCGCTGAAACTAGGAGCTAAAGAGGCCATCATCATCGATGCCAAAGAAAAATTCGCCAAAGAAGTACTAACCAAAGCTATCAAGGCCAATGGAACGCATCTGGGCGGATACCATCTATTTTGTCCGCTCGGCAGGGTTACCATTAGCAAAGTAGCAGTCCAAGTAGCAAAGCAAAAAAACGTTCAAATTATTGCTCACGGCTGCACTGGCAAAGGCAATGACCAAGTTAGGTTTGATAGCTACATCCACACCTTAGACCCAAACCTCAAAATCCTAGCTCCGGTTAGAGAATGGGCTCTGGGCAGGGACGAAGAAATCGCTTACGCCAAAAAGCATAATATTGCCGTTCCCAGAACTATTGAAAAGCCATACGCCCATGACGACAATCTATTTGGCTGCTCCTCAGAATGCGCTGAAATTGAGGAAATTCATGTCTCCCCACCGCTCGAAAAATTTCTTCAACTTTGCAACACACCCGAAAATGCTCCAGACAAAGCAGAATCCATCACACTAGCCTTTGAAAAAGGGATTCCTACCAAATTAAATGATAAAGCACTCCCTCTTACCCAACTCATTGTCGAGCTCAACCAAATCGGCGCCAAACACGCCATAGGCATCAATCACGTCTTAGAGGACAGAATTATTGGGATTAAGGCTAGAAACGTCTTTGAAGAGCCAGGAGCGCACATCTTAATCAAAGCTCACAAGGAACTAGAACAGTTAGTCTGCAGCAAAGAAGAAAATGCCTTTAAATCACTAATCGATGAAAAATGGGCTGACCTCTGTTTTAGTGCCAAATGGTTTGATCCGCTAATGGACAATTTAAACGCCTATTTAGAACCAATAAATGCCAAAATAACCGGAGAAGTTACGGTTCATTTATATAAAGGAATGGCTTCTATTACAGCGCTTAAATCTCCTAATTCCTTGGTCGACGAAAATTTAGCGACGTTCATGAAAAACGACGTCCTCAACCAGAACGCCTCAGCTGGGTTTATCGAACATTATTGCTTGGCTACCAAAACAGCCCATCAAATGCAAAAAGGATCTCACTTATGTAAACCAGATTTAAGATTCTAACTTTTCACAATCCCAGCTACATAGCCCCAGATTTCTGAATAATCTCCTGCATTCGGCAATAGAATATAAGCCCCCGAAACATTAATCGTGGAATAAAGGAAGTTACCAGAACTCAAAACATGTCCCTGTTCAATTGGATAAGAGCGGTACTGCTTCAAATAAGTTAAAAACGACAATAAATCTATGTCTGTATCTATTGATTGCTGAACAGTATTAAAAATTTGAATCAATTCCTCGGAATTTTCCAGTAAATTCAAATCCTCAATTCGAGTCCGCACTGCTTCCACAATCTGTTGTTGACGCGCGGCTCGATCAAAATCGTTAGTGGATTTCCGACTTCGCGCATATTTAAGCGCTGTTACTCCATCAAAATGATGATGTCCCGCCTCCACGTAAAAAGTCTCGTAAGTAAAATTCGGCCCTGGATAACGAGTATCATTTAAACCTTTCTCCACATACACATCAATCCCTCCCAAAATATTCACAATTTCTTCAAAAGCCGCTAAATCAATTACGGCGTATTGTTCCGGATATAAACCTGTTATTGTATAAATTTGATTCTTCATGGCGTCAATTCCATATCGATAATAAAACTCGTTAATCCGACGCCCATTAACCGCTAAATCACGCGGAATACTCAATAAACTCACGGTTTCAAGTTCAGGATTTACCGAAGCCAACATAATCGTATCCGTCAGCCGTCCGTGCGTTCCCAAAATCAAAATATCCAAAGTCTCATCTTCAGCTACTAAAATCTGCTCAGTTCCGGCCTCGAACAAGCTTTCCATAGCTTCACTCTGTAACAAAATTTTGTCTTGAGCATCATTCAGCTTAGCCTGCAAACCAAAAACACCTTCGCCGTCATCAACCTCACGAACTTTTTCCTCTAATTCCAATACGCTTTCCGCCACCATATCCAAAGCTTCGGCGCCTCCAGTAAATTTCTGATAAAGAAGTAAATTTTCAGTTCTTAAATCTCCAATTTCCTCAATTAATGAATTAACCTGAAAATCCTTAACTTGCATCTCCCCCACTACTTTTTTACCCATAAAAGTCACTCCCGCAGTCATTACAAATAAAGCCAACGTCAAGGTGGTCATCGCCACCCTCATGTCAGTATTCAAAACTTTTAAACGTGCCATTTTCTTTATTTTCTTAGCTGATTTGTTTTTGGGATCCTGTTTTAAAACATCCTTACACCCCCTAAGAACCGCGGCATAATCATGATGATCATACAAATCATGTAACACCTGTAATCGCTCTTCCGATGACAGTATATTCCAACCTTCCGTTCCTGGTGGTGGGTTCCATTCCATAATATTTTTGTTTTGGTCTATTTAGGTTTAATAATTTCAGCAACTTCTTTCTTTTGGATAGGAGCTTTATCTTTTTTAGCTACCTCCAGTGAAGGAGTTTTTTCACCACTTCCTACAGGAGGTGGTGGTGGGATTTTTCCGTCTGGTAACTTCATACCCGGAGGCAACGGACCTTGTGGTTTAGCCCCTGGCTTACCTTTCAAATTAACCTCCCGTTTTGGTGAATCTAAATCAATTCCAATCCGAGCCTGAATCTCTTGATCCACAAAAATTTTCTTACGACCATATTTCATTCTTGAATATTGCCGTACAATTTCGCGAATCTTTTCACTCCTACCTTCTTCACTAAAAATCGTTTGGATAGAAAACGGACGAGAAGTTGAATTCTTAATATTTAATTTAATATAAGCCTTATAATTCGAAATCCCAATAATGTCTTGTTCCGTTAAAATTGGAGCATATTCCTTGGCTAAATATTCACCATCCTCAGCACCAACTTTAAAGGACTGCAAAGTACCAACGTTACCAAACACCGCGTCTCTAATCTGCGTGCTTGTTGATCCAAATTTAGACACCACTAACTGGTTAATATATTGGTGAGCCATAATCAAACAAAGTCGATACTTACGAGCCTCAGACAAAATCGAACAAAACGTATCCGTGGCAAAATTCTGGAACTCATCCACGTACAAATAGAAATCCTTACGTTCATCTTCTTTTGTATCCACCCTACTCATCGCTGCCATCTGAATTTGCGCTACCATCACCAGACCGAGCAATTGAGTATTAAGTTCTCCAATCTTACCCTTGGACAGATTAACAAGCAGAATTTTCTGCTCATCCATACATTTCCTAAAATTAAAGGCTGATTTAGACTGACCAATCGTATTACGAATAATTGTATTAGTAATAAAAGGCCCAAATTTCGAACTAAAATACGGGATCATTTCCTGACGCTCTCGATCACCAGTGTTGGCATATTCATGCTCCCAGAACGATCGCACCACTGGATTTTGAACCTTAGAAACCTTATATTTCATAAATTCTTCATCCGTGAACATTCGTGGCACATCAATCAAAGTCGCCCCTTCTTCTTTATCCGACATCAAAGTCAAACAAGCATTACGGAAATAGTGCTGAATACGCGGTCCAAAAATCTCATCTCCAAAAATCTTAATAAAAATTTCCGTAGCCTGACTAGAAGCCATGTCCTGTTGTTCAGGAGTATCAGCCTCCAAAATATTTAATCCCATTGGTCGTTCTGCATCGGCGGGGCTAAATACAATTACATCTTTAGCACGTTCTTTTGGTACGTATTGCAATATATCTTCAATCAAATCTCCATGAGGATCAATTACACATAAACCATCACCGTTTTTCATATCCTGTCTGGCCAATGATCCTAAAAACACAGATTTACCAGTACCAGTCTGTCCAATACAGTAATGATGTCGACGTCGATCTTTTCGACCAAACCGAATTGCTCTTTCCTCACCACGATAAACATTGTTCCCCAGCATAATCCCCTCTTCAGAAAGAACTTGTGGCGCTGGCAAAACCTTATAACTAAGCCAATTAATAACCGGTGTATAGTTATAACGACTGTTTGGAAAATGATAAATAGTGGCTAACTCCTCGGAAACCAACAAAGAAGTTTTTTCTCCATAGGCTGGATACCGATTCCTAAAATTATGCCACATCACCGGCGTATTAAAGACATCCAACCACGAAATAACCCTTCTACTTTGAAAAAAGTTCATAGCTGGCGTCTTAAACACAGTAAAACCTAACAGCACATTATTTAAAATTTGATCTAAACGTTTATTTGTTGGGGCCGAAGCCAGCACTCTAATAACTGCTCTAAATCCATCTTGAATCGCTTTTTCACCAACATGTTTTGCAATTTCCTCTTTAGTTTGCAGCATACGCACATAAGAGTCTCCACTAGAAGCTCCCGGAGCACTTGTATCTTTAGCCGCATTTTCATAGCCAAAAATAAGTGAAACAAAAATCGTATTTAACTGTCCCACAATCGGAATCTTAGATAAAAACCCTCCTTCTTTTTTCCCTTTAAACAAAGACTCACCAAAATCCTCTGCTTTTTTTTGCCACTTATCACTTAGAGGCCGAATAATCATTTGAATTGTCGCCTTCTCACCCTCTTCTAATTTAGAAAAAACATTCGTTAAATCATTTAGAGGATCATTTTCAATAGTTTTATAAGTCTTAATCGGATACCACTCCCTCATTTTTTCCCATAAATAAAGACCTCTCATTTTATTTCCCTTGGTGTGAAACTCTGGCGGTTCCTTTTGCAAATGAATATCGGCATCTGGATAAAACGAAGTAATCTGCTTTTCTACTAAGCCGACATAATATTCATAAGTAACTACCCAAAAATCAATCTTCTTAAACTCCGCTGCAATCTCAAAAGAAACCTGATCACATTGAAATAACCAGACCTTAATTTGATTTATCGGACCTAATTCACGTATTTCGGAAAGTGCTCGATAAAGCTGTTCCATAATTCCAATCTTCTCCCGAAAATCCTTTTCCGTAGCTTTTTCTTTATCTTTCTGAGACTCCTCACGCGACATAGTAACTTTCATATAAACCATGTCCTTTCGATGAGACCATCTCCACCAATAGCGAAGAACAAACCAAAACAATTTCCATCCTACGAACGCTCCCACGAGGATTAATAGAGTTTGCCACCAGTTATTTAGTATCCACTCAAACATTAAAAGTATTTTTAATTTCTTAATATTTTAGCACAAAATAACAGATTGGACAACCTGTTAGGAATAGGTGCTTTTAATATGCCCTTGCCTTAAAGAAAACTTATTCCCTACCTAAGAAGCTAGTTTTTCGCTTAAATAAGCCACTAAATCCGTAATTTTGACCCTTTCTTGTTCCATAGTATCGCGATCACGAATCGTAACCATTCCATCCTCACCAGAATCAAAATCATAAGTAACGCAGTAAGGAGTTCCTATTTCATCCTGACGACGATAACGCTTACCAATGGAACCCGTGGTATCAAAGTCGCAAGTCGCATGAGGTGAAAGTAATTCCCAAACCTCCTTTGCATCATCCAGCAATTTATTAGAAAGCGGCAAAATAGCTACCTTAAATGGCGCCAAATGTTTAGCAAAACGCATCACAACACGAGTTTCGGTCTCTCCTTCCTTACTAGTTGGGACTGCTTCTTCATCATAAGCACTTAACAAAATCATCAAAACCGTTCGACTTAATCCAAAAGTTGGCTCTACCACGTGTGGAATAAACTTTTCATTAGTATAAGGATCCAAGTATTCCATATTTTGACCACTTTTCTCCATATGATTTTTAAGATCAAAATCAGTTCGATAAGCCAAACCATACATTTCCTTCCAACCAAATGGCGTTTCATACTCAATATCCACTGTTCGCTTAGAATAATGAGATAATTCATCTTTTGTATGTTCTCGAACACGTGTTTTTTCTTTATCTAAACCAATAAACGAAACCCAGTTATGCATTTCATCAAGCCAGTATTCAAACTGGTTTTCCCACTCATTTTGATGAATAAAGTACTCAAACTCCATCAAATCAAACTCCAAAGTTCTAAAAATAAAATTTCCTGGGGTGATTTCGTTCCGGAAACAACGTCCCATTTGGGCAATCCCAAAAGGTAATTTTTTACGCATTGATTCTTGGATTGCCTTAAAATTAACAAACATGCCCTGCGCTAATTCACCACGCAAATAAACCGCGCTTGTCTCATCCTCAACCGAGCCAATCGAAGTTTGAAATAACAGATTAAAAACCCGCGCTTTTGTAAAATCCCTCTTCCCACATTTCGGACATTTAATTTCATTTTTTTCAATAATTTTGGTCAATTCTTCTGGGGACAAACCTTCAACTTTTTCATCTGGCAAAACATCTTCAATCAAATGATCAGCGCGATGACGAGCCTTACATTCCTTACAATCAACCTGGGCATCATTAAAATTCTCCACGTGCCCACTTGCTTGCCAAACCTTAGGATTCATCAAAATCGCAGCATCTAAACCAAGCATATCCAATCGACTACTTACAAAAAACTTCCACCAAGCATCAGCCACATTTTTCTTGAGCTCCACGCCCAATGGTCCATAATCCCAAGTATTAGCTAATCCTCCATAAATATCAGAACCTGGGAAAACAAATCCGCGCCGCTTACATAAGGAAACAATTTTTTGCATTAAATCATTAGACATAATTTTGTGGTTAATTCTCTAACATTAAAGTCACTGGGCCGTCATTAATCAAGGAAACTTTCATCATAGCCTGAAATTGACCGGTTTCAACTTTCACTCCCAACGATTTCAAGTGTTCCGCAAATTTCACATACAAATCATTAGCCATATCAGGAGGAGCTGCCTCCACAAAAGCTGGCCTGCGACCCTTACGACAATCGCCATAAAGCGTGAACTGCGACACTACCAAAGCCTCTCCACCAACATCCACCAATGAAAGATTCATTTTTCCTTCTTCATCTGAAAAAATCCTTAAATTCGCGGCCTTTTCTGCCAAACTCACGGCCTGTTTTTCAGTATCTTCGTGCGTCACTCCTACTAACAACAAAAGCCCAGGCCCAATTTGGCCCACAACCTTGTCATCAACCGAAACACTGGCTGATTCAACGCGTTGCAAAAGGACTCGCATAAATTACTTTTTTAAGCTTGAGCCTCATCAATTTCTTTTTGCTTGTTACGCCAATCCAAAACTGCATTTTGCAAAACTTTTAAGAAAGATTCTGCTGTTCGATGAGTCATATTAACGCGGCTCACCACCTTAATTGAAGTTGGCTTAACATTTGGCATAATATAACCAAAATCTACAATTACTTCATTCTGATTCAAATTAACAGAAACAGCGTTAGCATAAGAACCTTGTTGTTGATCTTCTGGAACTTTTAGTTGAATTTGAGGATTGGCTTTTTGAGCCGCATCATCACCATCTTTTTGGTCTGACATGTCAAAAACTTTTAAAAAATAAAACATGATTATTATACGCAAAATTCACCCCTTAAAGAAGTCCATCTTAAAAAGTAGCAAAAAAAGCACTTTTAACATCTGTGAAATCTGAGAATGCTCAACTTCGACCGCTGAAAATTGTTTTCCAGAATCCAAGACAAACATTACCCTATTTCCAATAATCATAACGTGAAGTTTCCCTGTTAAATGACTATCCGGCACATAACGAGCCATCATCCCACGAGTTCGCCTCCTTAATTGTTGATGTTCAGAAATTGGCAAAATCACGCGCGGAACTTTTTTTGTTAAAGAACAAATTTCTCTAAACAATTCAAACTGCTCAGCATCTTGAATCACATACCACTCAGAAACTTTTTTAAGAGCCAGGGCACATCTTTTTTTAAAAAACTCTCGGTCTTTTATTAAATGAATATGTCCGCCTTTAGCTGCCACCCCATTCTTTAATAAAGAAGATTTTAAATCTGGCAAAGAATCCTTAAATCGATCACGTTTAGTTTGAATTCTTAAAATCTGCTCATCGCAGTGCTTTAAAAACACTTCTGGCGAATTAACTCGATAAATCCGGACCCGTTTTTTTTGATAACAAGAAAGAAATTTCAAATTACAAAGTCTCTCTAAAACTGAATATGTACTTAAACGCCGCTCACCACAATATTTAGCGACTTGACTGGCTGGGGCCTCCCCCAAATCCAAGGTTGATAAGTAAATTTTTGCCTGTTTTTGACTCAGTCCGAAAGCAATTAATTCTGCTTCTAACATGAGGGGAGAGTTTAGGAGGTTTAACAAAAAGGAATAAATTGTAATAGTTTTTCAAAAAAAGTCAAGTCTTTTAGGCAGCTTTCGCTAAATTAAAGTAGTGTTGTAAAAAGCCGAACAACAGAACAAAAACACTATTTAAACCTGGAGGAAAGCCCTTAAAGAATCTTCAATCACGCCAAAGTCGCAACTTTTTTTGACAGTTAAATAGCAAACTCTCATACTCTAAAATCCACTCCCACCCTAACCCTTCTCCCATGCATGTCCTTATCCTGAACCACCATCCCCTTCAGGCCAAATTTCTGCAAAAAGGCTTTCGCTACGAAAATATTGGCTCTGATTTTTGCCATCCCGATAACCTCACAAAAATCTGGTACAACCAGTACGATGCCCTAATCGTTCCCATAAAGACTTGGGAATTTCCACCCATAAAAAGCTTCCTAGAAATCTTAAAATCACTAGGAAATGTTCCGATTTTCATAACGCATCAAATCCCACCTCCCAAAAACCTGGCTCCCTCCTTTGCCGAACTCCCCTCCCTTCGCCTAATTGGCACGCACACTCCTTTTCTTCATCTCCTTCAAAAACTCAAAAATCTCAAATCTTCAACCCAATCAACTCTCCCCCATGACACCCATATTCAAATTGAAAATCTATCCATAAACTTAGCCACCCGAGAAGTCCGTCGTGAGGGAAAATCTCGCTATCTGCGCAACAAAGAATTCTCTTTATTAGAATGTTTAATGCGTAATGCTAACAAAGCTCTAACCAGAACTTACCTTTTAGAAAAAGCTTGGGATCACAACACCACTATTTTAAGTAACACCGTAGATGTTCATATCAACCGTCTGCGCCACAAGGTTGACACTGGTTTTAGCCATCAAATGATCGTCACTATCCCCTGCACTGGATACAAACTCCAAACCCGTAAAAACAGTAAAGACACATAAAATATTTCTGTTTTTCGCAAACCTTTACTCACAATAGTTTATGTGCTAGTTTAGCTATATCGTTACTATCTAATCACCTCCCAACATGTCAACTGAACCTCCCGTTTCCTTTAACCCCACTAACATTAGCACCGTTAATCTTAACCTAAAGGAAGTTGTCGAGAAGTTACTTCTCGTTCTTTCAGAAAAAGAAAAATACATTATTAAACATCGCTTTTCCATTGGCACAGAGTCACGCAAAACTCTCGAAGCTATTGGAAAACACTACGGAGTTACTCGTGAACGCATTCGACAAATCGAAAAAAACGCTCTTAAAAAACTTAAACGAAACGCTTTCAATACCAACCTTAAAATTGTTAATGAACTTGGGAAAAGCATTATCAAAAAACATGGTGGCTTATTAATTGAAAAGAAACTTGTCAGCATTATTCTAAGTACGCTTAAAAATGTTTCTCCAACCGAAGCTAACGAAATCAAACTTTCTTTAGCCCTTGATCCAGATATTGCCAAAGCTTCCAACACGCTTGATTTTGAACCACATTGGCGCTTTAACACTGTTAATCTCCCATTGGTGCGCAAAATCAGCACACTTGGATTCAATGTTTTGAACAAAAAAGGCAATGTTCTCCCTGTAGAAACTATTACTAACCTCGTTCTTAAAGAAATTGGCGAGGAAGTCCCAGAAAGTCTGATCATTTCAGTATCAGAAATCGACAAACGTACTAAATTTGTAAAAGAAGGCATTGGATTAAAAGATTGGCGTCATATTAATCCTCGCACTCTTCGCGATAAGATTAATTTTATCCTCGAACGCGAACACAAACCACTTCATTTTGTGGATATTGCCAATAAAATCCGAGATTCAAAATTCGACCACAAAAACATCAACGTTCAAGCAGTTCACAACGAACTTATTCGCAACAATCACTTTGTATTGATTGGTCGTGGAATTTACGCACTTGATAAATGGGGTTACCAACCTGGAACAGTTGGTGATGTTATTGCCGCTATTCTTAAAGACGGTAAACCTCGTTCTCGAGAAGAAATCATGAAAGAAGTTCTCAAACAACGCCAAGTCAAAAAAATCACTATCTATTTAAACCTCAAAAACGATGCTCGCATCAAGAGTTTAGAAGGTGATCGCTATGCTTTGACTAAATAGAAAACATTAAAAATTTAAAAGGCGTCTCTTAAAAAGAGGCGCTTTTTTTATATAGCAAAAAGGATTTGCCGGGGACCATCGTTGAGAGGGTCACCCGGCGGGAAAGTGTGTCCTTGCGAGCATGCTAGAAGGACGGCAGCTTGGTGGGGCGGGGATCCCGCGCCATGAAGGTCTTGCCCTTCTCCGTCAGGGTGTAACCCGAGGGGCAGAACAGGTAATCCAGCCAGCCGCTCGGGACACCCGTGACCCGCTCGATCAGCCCGGCCTTCAACAGATCCTGAACCGCGGTCTTGACGTGGCGGCTCATCAGGGTAATCTGCAAAACCCCCTGGGGCTGCTGGGATGACAGACGGTAACGCATAGTGCGCCGATCCATCTGGTAGACACCCTTCAGGTAGCCCAGGAGGGTCCAGGTCAGGACCTCCTCGCGCCAGCGGCGCGAACGTGCGAACAACATCGAAACCTCTCATGTGCGGGAAAACTGCCAAAACTAGGAATGTTGGCAGCCAAAAATCTAAAAAATAGACTCTTGGCCACCAACATCAATTGCATCTCTCAAGGAACAAATAAATCACACTCCATTCAACAAATATGTTTTGGCCGCTTCTTAAATAAAAAAGCACCAATTGGAGCGTGGACCTCAACATAGACAGAACCTTAAAAAATGTCAAACTATTGACCCTTCTTGACAAAATAAAAAGAATGATTATAATAGTCGTCCACACCCAAAACAAATTTAACCCATATACTATGTTAAACTCACCTATTGCTCGTGCCGGCTTAGCCGCGCTTTCGCTAGCTGCAGCTGGCTGTGATAAAAATGCTGAACAATTCCCAACTGAGCCAGCTGGTAATCCAAGTACCATTATCCTTGTTCACGGAGACCCTCCTACAGCAGAAGTACTTTCTTTACCCCCTGAATTAGAAACCGCTACTTCAGAACTAGGTGCTTCGCTCACTAGTGTTCAGCCAGACGAAGCTGCTGGAGACCCACCTGAAAAAACTCTTCACAGGAGAAAATCTGAAGCGGTACAGGCTGTTGCCGCAGCCACACCAGGATCCCCAGAACAACTCGCCGCTGATTTAGCCGAAGCAGCTGATTGTTGTCATGAATCCTTTAAAGCAAATATGATCGTTCCCTCTAATGAACAAGAAGTAGCGGAACGAACCGTTCTGGCCACACTTCTAATTTCCGCACATGAAGGTTCTGCCACTTGGGATCCCTCAAAAGTCGAAATCACCATAGATTACGCATACACTGGTGGCGAGGAGCCATACGAATACAAAGTTGTTCTTGGTGTAACCATAGATGGAGGCGCCTATTACAAAATTCACGGAAATGAACTTGAAATTGCAAGATCAGACTTTGAAAACACAGACAGTACGTATGTACAAAAAGTATTCACCGCTCTTTACCAAGCTCAGACTGCCATAGATGCTTTAGACGCCGAAGCTTCTACCACACCAGAAAACGCCCAATAATTACGTTATCGACTTTTAAAAGCCCTGCCAGATTTAGTGGGGCTTTTTTCATGCTATAATTTGATCATATTTTTAACTTAAAATTATGAAAAAACTACTCCCCATCTTACTTGCCTGCCTCTTTTTCTCTAATATCGCCTTTGCATACGTATATTTTACGGATGAAGACTCTTTTGATGATTGGTACGCTGATTCCGCCCTTACTATGCTCGCTTATCAGGTTATGGAAGGATATGACGACGGTGGGAGGAGAAACTGTTAACCGCGCCCAATTAGCCGTAATTTTAGATCGTTTTGCCGAAAATGTACTGCAAATGGACCTTTATGATGAACCTTTTGCTTGCACAGAAAGCGTAGAAGAAGGCCTCATCATTTACCTTCAAGACAGCAATGGAGACCCTATTGAGGACGCCACTATCGAAAGTTCACGCGGGACCATTAACGCTGGCTCTGATAATTTGTATGACACCCCTGGTGTTTACGCTGGCTTGGAAGAAGGCTCTGGACATTACACCATAACCATCAACGCCGAAGGCTACAACGACCACATCGAAACTATTGTTCTAGAAAAAGGAGCATGTCACGTCATTCCACAAACCAGGACAATTACGCTGTTTTAGTCTCTGTGTAATTGACGAACTTACCATTTTATGGTAAAATTCTTATATGAACACACAAAATCCACTCCTTACAAAAATCATTGCTGCTGAAAAAAAATTCCGTCAAATTAAGATGAAGATTGAACATAAAAAAGAAGAACAAGAGGCTGAAACCTATTTAAACAAAAATCTAAAAAATCTTTAAATGTCAGGCGCCCCCTCCCCTCAACCCGAAGCCACCGATGAAGACTTAGGAACCCAAGTCGAAAACTTAGATGAAGCTACTTATGAATTAGATTCAGAAAATCCCCGATCATTACAAGAAGTTATTACTTATGCCGAGAATTTAGGAGAAATTGTACAAAGAGCCAACAACCTAAAATCCGCTATTGACGCTGAAATAAAAAATCTTGGTGAAGGAGCTTCCGAATTACAAGACTTAGAGGGTCTCAAAGAAGAAATTGATTATTTAGTTAATCCTGATCGATTAGCTATGCAAATTAAAAACAAATGGGAATCTGTAGCTAGACAAAAAGCCGATGAAACCCAAACCCCTCGAGCCGAAATGCTTTACCAATCAGGAATGGATTTATTAACTAATACTAACATTCCTGCCGTATTATTAAGTCAGGTCGCCACCGAAGTTATTGCACAAGGCGTACGAACCGTTGACGATTTCGGAACCGAACATGATTGGCTAAACATGAATAACCAAGGCCGATCCTATGACCACCTCGCCAACAAAGACGCCGACCTAACCAGAATTCAACAAAACCCAGATATGGCTGTGCGTTTTGTTGAGGCAAATTTAGTCAGATTAGAAAGAAGCATACAGACCACACGTGATAATCTAAATGAAAAAGCAGCTTGGTTTATAAACATAGTAGACGAATACCAAGTATTAGCCGCCATTCCAGAAACAAACCGTAACGCGTATAAAGCTAGGATTGACCAGTGGAGAGTGTAGAAACCCTTTAAATATCCTTCACAAACACAAACTCTTCTTTTGCAAAACCATTTTTGAGATAAAAATTATGAGCTCGCTCGCGAGCAACATGCGAACTTGCCGCTATCCGCTTATAACCCTGCTTTTTCGCATAATCTCGGAAAAACTCAATCAACAGGCTTCCTAATCCATTACTTCGCAAGTCTTCCCGAACCGCTAATTCTTCAATCATAAACATTTCCCTTTCCCGAATATTCCAAAGCGCCAAAGGCGGCGCTCCACTGATAAATCCCACAACTTCCTCCCCAGATTCCGCCACAAAAAAACAACCCTTATCACTCTGCAGAATTTCTAAAAATTTCATCTCAAAACTTTTCTCTAAACCTGTCAGATCGTCATCTGACAAATGAATAGACATCAGACTTTTCATAATCACAAAAATTCTACCAAAATCACCTTCTCGGGCTTCCCGAATAGTTACTTCTTCAGCAGGCATAATTAAGGTAGTTATGGATGACATCCATAATACTACGACCTACCATCTTCGGCAAAATTTAACATCTTCAAGCCATTCTTTTAATAGAAACAGGAGAAAGATTCCGTTCTAATTCAGATGGAATTTGCTCAATATCTGGGCAATAAACCGCAACCAATTTATTTTTATGATGCTGAATACATGCCCTCACTAATCCTTCAAACACCTGAATTTCCCTCTGACTAACAAGCGGACCTATTCCTTCTGCTACTTCAATCGCCAATGCCATGCGACGGGCCTTAAAAGCCTCATTAAAAAAAGAAAGATCATGCTCTTCAAGAGGTCCCTCCCCAGCAGGATCACCGATTTGCTTCAAAATACTTTTAAGAGTTGCTTTTACCAAAAAACCCTCGGCCTCAATAGCAACCGTAGCAATATCATCAAATTTAGATTCTTGAACCAACTGAAAATAACGGAAAAGATCCAGATCATCCGTATACCCACCACTCTCCAAGATAAAATCATCCAACTGCCTCGGTGAAAAACCTTTTTCTGTCAATCGCTCCCTTAACATAAGTATTTCCTCAACATCAAAATCACCTTGCCGCTCCATCGGCTCGCTTTCTACATCATCACCTCTTTTTCCAAATAGCGCCGTCATTGCCTTATCTAATAAACCCATTGATCGAATTAGTTAATAGGATTTATTATGACTACACTACAAATTTTGTCAAGACTGGTGGGCGATGCTGGGCTCGAACCAGCGACCTTCTGGGTGTAAACCAGACGCTCTAGCCAACTGAGCTAATCGCCCATAATGAATTCGCAGGAATTCTACCGAATGTAGCGAGACTTGTCGAGCTACAATGGTGCCCAGGAGAGGACTTGAACCTCCACGAGAAAATAATTCTCACTAGCCCCTCAAGCTAGCGCGTCTACCAATTCCGCCACCTGGGCAAACTAAAATTTCAAGGGAACGCGGACCGATTCTACTGATTTATGAAGTCTGCGTCAATTCAACTTCTACTTCCAATAATTCACCTTTTCGCCAAATAACCATTTTAATCACATCGCCAACCTGATAACGCAAAATTGCATCCTGCAAAGTATAATTATAAGTCAAAGCATTACCATCAATTTCCAAAATTACATCTCTATCTTGCAAGCCAGCTTCATCAGCTGGACTACCTTTTACAATCCCACTCAAACCGGTTTTTTTATCTTCCACAATCATGGCCCCATAATTCACTTCTAAGCCCATTTTTCGAGCACTAGGTTCAGACAACATAAGATAACTCACCCCTAAACTTGGACGTTTAATTTCACCAAACATTTCCCAACTATCAATCGCTGCTTTTACATCATTAATAGGAATCGCAAAACCAATCCCCTCGGCGGTTGAATCTACAGCCGTGTTAATACCCACAACCTGTCCCGCCAAATTAATAAGTGGACCACCACTATTACCAGGATTAATAGCCGCATCAGTTTGAATCAAGCCATAAAGAGTCGAAGTATCACCATATCCCCCAGAAGCCACAATATTCCGCCCCGTAGCACTAATAATTCCAGCGGTCGTAGTGTTTTCATACTCAGCCAAAGCATTTCCAATCGCCAACACTCGTTGCCCGACTTGGATCACCGAAGAATCCCCTAACTCAATATAAGGAAAAACATCCACATATTCCTGCGCAATTTCATTAGCAAGGTCTGGAATTAACTGCAAAATTGCAAAATCATTCCCAGAATCAATAGCTTCAATCTCTACATTAAACTCTGTTCCATCTGCCAAAAAAGCCACAAATTTACCTGTCTCATCACTAATCACGTGTTTATTTGTAATAGCCACTCCAGAAGAATTAATCAAAAAAGCAGTCCCACCGCCAGCCTCTACCCACTGATTTCCACCAACCATTGGCTGAGAAAAAGGATCCTGAGATTGCCGAATCTCTTGCAACTGAACATATTGAATAATACTCACCACTCCCGGAGCCGCAGTTTGTTGCGCGTCAATCATTTGTGAATCTTCGGCCACCACGTACGTATCATCAACCACAACTCCTCCTTTAAAATTATTCATCATCCAATAACTCGACCCAAAACCACCTAACATCCCAAACAAAACTGCCAAACTCAAAATTGTGTAAATATTATTTTTCTGCATAAAATTAACCTTAAAAAGTACGGACCAATTGTAATCCAAAAGCGGCTGTGATTCAATGGGATCGCTATGAGCTTAAACCCACAAAAATCAGCACTCCGTAAAAAAATTAAAGCGACTCGCCAAGCGCTCACTCCCGAAGAGCGTACGCAAAAAAACACTGTAATTCAGGCTCAATTAGAAAAACTCCCCGAATTCCAAGCCGCTAAAACCGTACTTTTTTACGTTTCCACAGATGAAGAAGCTGGGACTCACGAAATTATCAAAAAATATCTAGACAAAAAACATATCGTGGTCCCCACCATTCAAAAAGAAACCAAGGAGTTTCAAATTTTTGATTTAACAGATTGGAACGAACTTGAACCAGGCGTGTTTGGGATCCTCGAAATCCATCACAAAGATCGCGTCACTCACCCTTTAAACAACATTGATTTAATAATTGTGCCAGGCGTTGCTTTCGACAAAAGCGGTTATCGTTTAGGATACGGAGGCGGCTATTACGACAGTTTACTAACAATTTACCCCAAACCAAGTATCGGCCTCTCGTATGAATGCCAATTAGTCGACGAAGTCCCCTGCGACCCCCACGACCAACCTGTCGACAAGATAATCACTGAACAACAAATAATCATTTCTAACCCAAATTAACATGGCTAATTGTACAGCGCACTGGGACGCGCTCGCTCAAAATGATCCCGAAATTTACAAGGCAATTCTCGGCGAAGAAACGCGTGAAAAAAAAGGAATCGAACTTATTCCTTCTGAAAACTACACTTATCCCGAGGTTTTTGCGGCTAATGGATCGGTTTTCACCAACAAATACTCCGAAGGCTACCCTGGACGTCGTTATTATGGTGGCCAAGAATTCACCGATATTATTGAATCCATTGCTATTGAGCGCGCCAAAAAAGTTTTCCGGGCCGGACACGCCAATGTGCAGCCACTATCTGGATCCCCAATGAACCAAGCAGTTTATTTTGGATTCCTTAAACCTGGCGACACCGTGCTAGCCATGGACCTTTCACATGGTGGGCATTTAACTCACGGCCATCCCGTTTCTCACATGGGTAAAGTATTTAATTTTGTCCGTTATAAAACTCACCCTGACCAGGAAGGACGCATTGATTTTGATGAACTAATGAAGGTTGCCAAGGAACACAACCCAAAAATTGTTCTTTGTGGATACACCTCTTATCCGCGCGATTATAATTATAAAGATTTTAAGAGAATTGCAGATGAGGTCGGTGCGCTAACTATGGCTGATGTTTCGCACATTGGGGGCCTAATTGCGGCTGGCGCCATGGCTAATCCTATGGATTATGGATTTGATGTTATGACTACTACGACGCACAAAAGTTTGCGAGGCCCTCGCGCCGGGTTAATTGTGTGTAAAGAAAAACACAAAAAAACCGTAGACAAAGCTGTTTTCCCAGGTTTACAAGGCGGACCACACATGCACACAATTGCGGCCATTGCGGTCACCCTTGGCAAAGCTATGACTCCGGAATTTAAAGAATATGGTGCTCAAACTATGAAAAACTCCAAAACCCTAGCTCAAACACTAATGGATGGTGGTGCCAAACTAATTACCGACGGCACTGACAACCACATGATGGTTATGAATACCACCGAAAGCTTTAATTTAGGCGGCACCAAAGCCGAACACACGCTTGATGAAGTTTCTATCACCACCAACAAACAAATTATTCCTGATGATCCTAATCCCCCACTCAAACCAAGTGGAATCAGGCTCGGAACACCAGCGGCAACAACCCGCGGCATGAAGGAAGAAGACATGAAAAAAATTGGTGAATGGATACTAGAAGCACTCAAAAACCACGACAATGAAACTGAACTCGCCAAAATTAAAGGCGCAGTCGAAGAATTCTGTCTTAGCTTTCCGGTTCCGGGGCTTTAAGTCCGTTTAATAACCATCACCGTAATATCGTCTTTTTGCTCGTAACCATCGGTCCATTGTTTAACATCCGCGAGTAGTGCCATTTTAATCGCCTCGGCACTCGGCAAGTCACAGGACTGCGTTACCACTCGCTTAAATTCTGGCATGCCGTACTGTTCTTTTTCGTTGCGCCAAGCTTCTGGCACTCCATCGGTATACAAAATAATACAATCACCCGTGTCTAACTCTACCGGCTGATCTTTTACCAGGGCTGTAATATCCGGCATCATTCCTAAGGCAATTCCACCTTTTTCTAATTCATCGGTTTTAACTGGACCAGCTGCATATTTGAGCGCAACCTCGTGTCCAGCACTAACTAATGTTAGCTTCTCAGTTTTCACATTCCAATGCCACAAAATCAAAGTCACAAACATATTGGCCCGCGTCTTTTGTTTAATAATTTTATTAGTCTCAATCAAAACCTGTTTTGGATCCTGTAAATGTGAATAACTATGAATCAAAGCTGACGTCACAGACACCAATAAACCAGCTGGAACACCGTGCCCCGTAACATCACCCACATATCCATACAAATTATCTTCATCAGGAGCAATATAGTCATAAACATCACCACCAACTTCATCGGCTGGAATAATTCCGGCCGCAATATCCAATCCTTTAACTTTTGGATTTTCTTTAGGTAATAAATCTTGCTGAATTCCCGCCGCCAATTCCAATTCCTTACCAACTCTTTCCTGATAAGCCCGGGCTTCCATACTCTTTTCTAAATCCCCAGCCATTTTATTAAAAGTCGTGGCCAAAACCCCAACTTCATCTTTTGTTTTTATATTATCAACTCGAACTGTAAAATCCCCTTCACCAAGCAATGTCGCCTTTTCACGAAGCGATTTAAGTGGCCGAGTCAAACCAGTTGAAAAGAAATAGGCATAAGCCATTCCAATCAAAACCGCAAATAACGCCAGTAACACAATTCGAATCCACATGGCCTGCACCCGAGCCTCCAAAACCTCATAAGTTGGCGCATAAAGCACTGCATACTGCGCTCCGTGCGGATAAATTACATCCGCAATTCGATCACTAGCCACAATCGGCTCTACATCCTGCTCATTTTCATCTAAAAATTCCACTCCTCCATCCACTGTTGTCCGCAAATAAACCACTCTATCATCTGTTAATCGATAAGATGGATAAGTTGCCTGCACTCGATTCATCATAGAATCTGGCACATACAAAGCCTCACCATCACGCTGCCTAGCTTCCTCTTCCGAAGAATCATACAAAATCTCACCATTATAAGTAGTTAAACCAATTCCCGTAACTTCTTGCGTTTTATCAAATAATTTTTGAACTTCTCGGTTAAAATACACAAAACTATCCTCTGCTAAATAACGCTCATATAGTTCCACCACAGTCGGCGCTGTTAAATCAGAAAAGCTCCTTACCGAACCATAAGTATCCATAGAAAGCTCATCAGTTTTCTGATTAATAAGCAACACAGACGACAGTCCAAACGCTATTACAAGCAAGAGGAAAATCCCGGCAATCAGTTTTGTTTTAAGAGAAGTCATTAGCTAAAATTAAATTATCCATACGTGGCTCCCAATCTAAATCCGGAGACACGCCAATTAAAGAATCTGTTTCAAACAAAGGCACCCCAATAATCCATTCCTTGGTCACTAATTCCATCAATTGCTGTAATTGCTCCAAACGAGTTGTTTCAAAAACATTTTGCTCCATCGCTTCAATCAATTGATCTACTCCTTCATCCGCAAATCCACCTCCATTTAAATCACCCTCCGAATGTACAATATTTGTAAAAAAGTCAGTAGAATCTCCGGCATCACTTCGCCAAGCTAAAAAGTAAAAATCACTATCTCCAGAACGAATCAAATTCTCATAATCTTCAGCCGACCAAGTATTCACTAAAACCTCAATTCCAATTTCATCTAATTGCTCAACCACATAATCACCCAAACCTTCTAACCCTTCTGGTAAATCAAGTGTAACTTCCCACTCATTTTTACCAGTTGATCGCAATTGTTCACGCGCATAACTAGCATCAAATTCAAATGAATCTAAATCCGAGTTATAGCCAAATACTCCCCGACTTACAAACTGAGTTGCAGGCTCCGCAAACTCCGAAGCCATACTAGTCAAAGTCTCTAAATCCAAAGCAGAAGCTACGGCCTCTCGAACCTCTTTATGTCGAAAAGGAGAATCATCTCCTTCACTATCAAACATAAAGAAATGAACTTCCAAAGACGGCAAACTAGCCACCATGTAGCCCTGTTCTAATAAAGGCCCTACAAAAATTGGCGGCACTTGTCCCAAAACATCAACTTCTCCAGAAACTAAGGATTCATAACGCTCTAATTTATCAGTAATCCATTTAATCGAAAGTTCCGGGAAACTCGGCAAATCGCCCCAGTAATCACTAAATCTTTCAAACTCCCACTCCGAATCCCCTACTTCACGCAAAAATACATATGGTCCGGTCCCAATTGGCGAAACCACTGGTGATTTCAAATCTGCTGGCACCACTGGTAACAAAGCTAATTTATTTAACAAAGTTGGATCCGGACGCTTAGTTTCAATCTGTAAAATTAAATCATCTATAATCTCAACTTTTTTAACTTGTTTTACTAAATCTTGAATTTGTGAATCTGAATCTGTTTGAGCTCGCTCAATACTTTCCTTTACATCCTCAGGCTCTAAATCTGACCCATCATGAAATTTCACATCTGGACGCAGCTTAAACTGCCAAGTCGTATCATCTAACATTCCCCAAGACAGAGCCAAAGCTGGCTCCACATTAAAATCTTGATCAAATCTTACTAATCCCTCATAAACATTTGCTAGATAACCTCGTGTTACTACTCCAGAAGCCGTCGGATCATAAGTTTCCAAAGATTGATCATAAACAACTTCCAAAGACCCAGAATCACGCACAATCTCTTCGGAATGCGTCACATCTCCATACAAATAAGATGAAGAATCCAAACTAAACATGGCCACTCCAGTTATTGTAATCAACGTCAAAAACACCGCTCCCACAATCATATCCACTCGATTAAGCAGTAGTTTTTTTTGGTTTTGATTTTCTTGGGCGTCAGCCATTAGATTCAATTTAGGCAATTTAAATCTAATTATTTTACCAGAAAACAGCCTGATTAGCAACTTATTCCCTCCTTAGCACCGCCATGAACGCCTCCTGTGGGACCGAAACTTTACCCATCATTTTCATACGTTTTTTACCTTTTTTCTGCTTCTCGAGAAGTTTACGTTTACGTGTTACATCACCGCCATATAATTTTGCCGTCACATCTTTTCGGAAAGCCCCCAAAGTCTCACGAGCCACAATTTTACCACCAATCGCGGCCTGAATCGGCACCTCAAAATTCTGTCGATTCATGATCTCTTTTAATTTTTTACAGATTACAGAACCCCGATTATGGGCGGCATCTTTATGAACAATTGTGGAAAGCGCTTCTAATTTTTCACCAGAAACTAAAATATCTAATTTAACTAAACTTCCTTCCCGATAATCCAAAAACTCATAACTCATAGACGCATATCCGGAACTTATACTTTTCAAAATATCAAAGAAATCCATCACAATTTCTGCCAAAGGAACTTCATAATTCAAAACCGCTCGAGTTTCATCCAAATATTTAATGGATTTTTGTATTCCTCGACAATCATCTAACAACGACATTACCTTGCCCACGTATTCCTTAGGCAACAAAATCTCAATCGCAATCCAAGGCTCTTTAATAATAGTGTAATGTGTTTTATCAGGTAAAAAAGCGGGGTTTGAAACAATTTCCTCCTCACCATCTGTTCGAATAATTCGATACGAAACACCTGGTGCCGTCACCACTAAATCCAAATCATATTCACGTTCAAGACGTTCCTGAACAATATCCAAGTGTAAAAGCCCCAAAAATCCACAACGAAAACCATGACCAAGGGCTGTAGACTGCTCCGGCTCAAAAGTCAGAGATGAATCGCTAAGACTTAATTTTTCAAGAGCATCACGAAGCGTTGGATAATCCTTATTATCCGAACAATAAATACTTGCAAAAACAAAAGGTGTTACTTTTTTATAACCCGGCAAGGGCTTAACATCTTTAGGATCCATTTTTGTGGCACTCTTATGCCAAATTGTATCACCAACTCGCGCCTCATCCACAGATTTTACTCCTGTTATCACGTAACCAATTTCACCCTCTTCCAATTTATCTGACTTCACCATTTTTAATTGAAGATAGCCAACTTCAAGCACCTCAACTTCGGTTTTGGTATTTAAAAATCGCACTTTATCTCCACGCTTAAACTCACCATCAGTCACACGCACATAAGCCACTACCCCCCGATACGCATCATAAAGAGAATCAAAAATCAAAGCTTTAGCCCCTTCATTTCCATTTTTCACAGGCGGTGGCGGCACTAAATCAATTACTCGATTAAGTAGTTCCCCTACATTCGTTCCCTCCTTCGCTGAAACTTGGATTATTTCGTCCTCAGAAAACCCAAAAGCATTTTTGAGCTCCAACATACGCTTTTCTGGCTCCGCGGCCGGCAAATCAATCTTATTGAGCACTGGGATGATAGTTAAATCATGTTCAATAGCCATATAAGAGTTTGCCAAAGTTTGAGCTTGAATTCCCTGCGTTGCATCCACTACCAAAATTGCACCCTCGCAAGCAGCTAAACTCCGCGAAACTTCGTAACTAAAATCCACGTGTCCAGGAGTATCTATCAGATTTAATTGATATTTTTCATCATCCTTTTCCCAAAACATCCGAACTGGCTGCAATTTAATCGTAATTCCTCGTTCTTGCTCCAAATCCATAGTATCCAAAAGTTGCCCGTGTTTCATATCACGTTTAGCCACAGTTTCTGTTATTTCCAGGAACCGATCAGCCAAGGTAGATTTACCGTGGTCAATATGAGCGATTATACAAAAGTTGCGAATATCCATAGCCCGGTTAGTTTATCAGAAGTGAATTACGAAATCCAGGAGTTGATTCAAACTCCAAAATCTGGTATACTTATTTGATAATTTTATGTTCAGAAACAAAACACATGCAATTCAAAATCCCCCAAAACGTTCAAATGGCAGACAAAATTGTTGGGCCTCTCACGCTCAAACAACTAATTATAGTTGGTGTGGGCGGGGGCTTAGATTATTTCATTTATATCAGTTTAGCTAAGGTTTATATCTTAACCGTCTGGATTCTTCCAGTCGCTATTGTAGGATTAATAACTTTAGGAGTTGCCTTTCTAAAAATTAAAGGCATCCCTTTTACTCAATTTGTACTTTTAGCTATTGAACATCAACTTAAGCCTCGAAAACGAATTTGGACAGCCGGAGCTGGAGAAGTTTTTGTGTCTGTTACTCACCCAAGAGCAAGAACAAAAGAAGAACTTGAACAAGCTAAACAACAAGAAAAAGCAGAACCTAAAGACTTAAGCAATTTAGATGAACTAACTCAAGTTCTAGACACTCACAGTGATATCCTAGAAGCCAAACACGAAGGCCTTCAAAAAGTAATTCAACAATCTTAACTATGGCAGACGCTCAAACCACACCAAAACCCAAACCACCAGCCCCTCCAGCTCCTAAAGCTAAAGCGGCAGAAAAACCTAAAGATACGGTTAAAAACGCTAAAAAAACTACAGCCAGTAGCACTCAAATGCACCTGCAAGTAGCCGAAATCCGTGATAATTTAGCAATTCTCAAAAACGGTGGAATTCGAGCAATTTTAAAAACTTCTAGCGTTAATGTTCATCTAAAATCCGAAGAAGAGCAAAATTCCATTATTTATGGTTATCAAAACTTTTTAAATTCCTTGGAATTTCCAATTCAAATCCTAGTCCGATCCAAAAAACTAGATTTGGACAATTATTTAGATTCTTTAGATACTATTGCCGCTAACCAAGAAAACAAACTCTTAAAAGATCAAACTTTAGATTACATCGACTATATTAAACGCTTAATCGAATACGCAGACATCATGCAAAAAGAATTCTACGTGGTTATTCCCTACGACCCACCTCGCGCCAAAAAACCAACCCTCATTCAAAAATTCATTCAATACATGTCTCCCAAAGACAATATTACTGCGTTGAGACAACGACAACGTGAGTTCGAAACCCTTCGAAAAGGGATTGGTCAACGCCTAAATATCGCTAAATCTGGACTTCAAAATGCCGGACTAAAAGTAGATCAACTTACCACTCCAGAACTGGTTACTTTATTCTATGAATGCTACAACCCCAGAACTTCTCGCTTACAAAAAATCAACAAAAGCGATGAACTAGATGTTCAACACGATGAAAACCTCGTCAGCGAGCAAACTTTACAACAAGAAGAAAACGACGACTAATATCATATCCAAAATTTCGCACCCTTGTAAAAAACATCAAAAGGTTTATTATTAAATCCTTTTTTTAAACAAACATATGGCTTTTAGCCTTACCTCAAGCGGATCAGGAGGTCCTCCCATCCCACCATCACCATCAGAGGAAAGAGAAAAAATGGATCTAATCACTAGTTATTTCGCTCTAACTACTGATCGTTTCCCATTAAAAGAAAATCCCGAAGAAGCACTTTCTCCAGAAGGGGCTTTTCAGCTTTATTTAGAACAAACATACATCCCCGTTCCGCCTGAATTACACTTTGATACTCTAAAAGGAGACATTCCCACACAACACCACGAACGTATTGCCAGAACTTGGAAAAATGTTCTCAAATTCGAAGAAGACTGGGCCATGACCATACAGAATTTAATGGGTTTTTGGGAAACTGCTCCTACTACTACTGACCCGCTAGCTACAGAAATCGTTGGCAATACTCAACTAGCAATTCAGGAACGTTTTCAAAAGGCCGCTGTAGCTGTAGTTAGCCGTAGTCATCTCGAAAAAGGAGGCCAACAACTCGCCCGTTGGCAAAATATGGAAAAACATTTAAGAAAGGGTCTCTATGCAAGCTATCGTGATTATTTAAGAGTTTTAAGAGCTTATTATGGGCTTCTTTTAGAAAGACCTGATAGTAATTTCGAAGGAGATGAAACTTTACCCTTACCAGAAGACCATTCCTTGCGTTTAGATATTGTTCTAAGAATGAGGGTTCTTGAATATCTCGATGCCTCTCATCAAGCTGACGCGGTTGCTAAGACTGTACACCATAAACAACCTGGTCACCGTACTAGACGAACCGGCGGTGCTTATTTACAACATCCAATCAGAACCAGACAATCACTCGGGCTTCATATTTTACCCTTTGTTTTAGACGAAGCTTTTGACAATGAACGAATGCATAATCTTTTGGCAGAAACAATGGGGGGCTCTCTTCATGACTGTGATGAAGATGGACGTTGGTCCAGAGAAGAAGTTATCGACAAAATGGATGAAGTTGGGAATGCCTATGACTCTAAAATTCATCAAGTTCTAGGCAGTGGATTTGAAACTCCTGGAGATATAGAAAGAGAAGATGCCGGTCGAAAACGTTTAAAGAAAAAACTATTAGCTCTAGTCAAAGCACGTACTAGACGCTGTTTACGCAACATCCTATTAGCAGTAACTGTAGATCTCAAAAGACCAATTGCAGATATTCAAAAGAAAAAAGCAGTCCAACAAAATCTATTTGGACGTGAACAAACTAAAGCATTACTAAACATAACTGATGCAGCTCTTGGCATGTGGCAAATTGAACCAACAGAAATTAGTGAAGAACCTCAATCCGCCACTGTCCAAAAATTCCCCACCAGTTACAAAGACAAAGCCGATTTATTTTTATTAAAATTAGCACTTATCAACGATCCAGTAGAAACTCGATCTGCTTTGCGCGTTAAAATGGAAGACCAACTCGATAATTTCCGCTCTCTCACTGTTCACAGTCCAGAAACACAAATAACAAAACTTCGCTACACCTTAGCTTGGCCAATTATTGAAAGTGATGAACAAACTGGTCGATACGATATTGAAGAACTCCCCTTGGGTAATCCTTTAGGATTCCTTATTGATGCTACTTTACGCGAATACGAACGTTTTAAAACTGACCCAGCTTGCAATCATCTATTCGATCCAGCCATAGACGACCCTTACATTGAGCAGCTCAAAAAATGGAAAGTTCGATTTCAACAGCAAGAAATCCAAGGAAACGTTAGAAAGGTCTTAGATCAATGGCACGCTGCCCATCCAGACTACACCGAGACCGAATAACAGATACATAAAAAGCCCTGTCTTGGCGGCGACCTACTCTACCACAACTATTGATGCAGTACCATCGGCGCTGAGCGGCTTAACTGCTGTGTTCGGGATGGGAACAGGTGTACCCCACTCGCAATAGCCACCAAGACAGGACCTTTTAAATCCTTTTAAAAGGACAATTATCTATTTTTCAATCACAAAATTATTTTCAGGAAATGCACGATAAAGGATGAGTCAGAGATAAAATCCGTAAGGACCAAAGGCCCAAGCGGACCTCATCTCTAACCCATGAGTTGTACGTACAAAAAAGTCAATGACCTATTAGTATCTCTCGGCTGAGCACATCGCTGTACTTATACCTGAGACCTATCAACCCGGTAGTCTTCCGGGAGGTTCATGGGGATTTCTTTCTTGAAGGGGGCTTCCCGCTTAGATGCTTTCAGCGGTTATCCCGTCCGAACATAGCTACTCAGCAATGCCGATGACACGACAACTGATACACTAGAGGTTCGTCCACTCCGGTCCTCTCGTACTAGGAGCAGCTCTCCTCAAAAATCCTTCAACCACGGCAGATAGGGGCCGAACTGTCTCACGACGTTCTGAACCCAGCTCGCGTAACGCTTTAAATGACGAACAGCCATACCCTTGGGACCTTCTCCAGCCCCAGGATGCGATGAGCC